>CAZOSH010000242.1:0-2311 GCA_964582395.1 uncultured Oscillospiraceae bacterium
AATATGATCCATTCAACGCCATTTCTCGGGCACCGTATTGGCTCATTCCAACTCCATGACCCGTGCCCGTTGTACTGAATATTACATTATCCCCACTGATATCAATTGTAAAGTTTGTAGAATTGAGCTTAAACATACCTCTCACTTCTGTGCCTTTAAGTTGTACTCCCCCAATTTTTATGCTGAGCACACTACCTGTACTGTTCCTATCCATATCACTGAACCAAGCATCCACATTCGCTCCCAGTACTGCGTTCGGATTATGCTTTTTTATCGCCGAAATAAACTCGTTTTTGGTTATTCTCACAGTGCCATAATAATTTGGCGCTGATGTGCCTCCAACGCTTGGCACGCTAACCAGGTAAGAGTAATCTGTTCCCCACACGTCTGCCGCTGCTTGGGTATAATCAGAAGAAGCAGAGTGAAACACCGCAGCTATAACCTCTCCATCGTACACAGCAACTACTCCATCAGTCGATTCCACTGCGCTTTTAATCTTTTCAGAGTATTTATCACAATCAGCACCCCATAATTCTACTCCCTTTTCCTCAATATTACAAAAAGCTGTGCAATGGTTATAATCATCACATAGTAATGCCTGCTTGTGGGTGTTGTCTTCAGCCTTATTAATTTTATAGAGCATGTAGCTCCTTGCCGCAACTGCTTGCGCCTTCAGTGCCTCAATCGGAAAAGATGCCGGCATCTCTGCAGCCACAACGCCCGTAAGATAATCTCTCACCGTCATTTCCTTTACTTCTCCGTCGGTCAATACACTGACAAGTGTTTTTTCATCAAAACCGATTGCCTTTGATAAATGGCTTTCTTCCTCATAAATCATATCTTCCTCTTCCGATAGCTTCTCAAAGTATAATACGTCTCCCTGTCTTTGCTCTGTCATCCCCACCGTAATTATGGGCATAGCATATAACAGAACCATAAAAATTAACACTGTACTCACTATTTTTTTCATATGTATTGTTTCCTTTTCTTTATTATTGTGCTATAATTACTTTATAAATATTATGAACGGAGGATGATAATGTCTAAAACAGCAAAAATGCTTTATGCATCCTTTTTACTTTCTACCATTTGCGGTGTTTTTCTTGGACTTGTCCGCGGTGAGATCTTGTTTAACGCTCCTTATCCTGCCTTTTACATTTCGGCAGCGGTTATTCTTGTTGTTCTTGCTGCAAGTGCTTTCCTGATTTCCGTCAGTTATAGCTCCGAAAACAAAGAAGAATTAACCATCAACAGTATTCCCCAAAATTGGAATCAAAGATACAATAAACGTATTCAGGTTGCACAGCTTATCGGTGCCTTTCTTTTACTTATGGCAGCAGTAAAGATAGTGGTAATATCAAGTTCTGCACTGAACTTCATCAGCGCAGTTTTTAGTTTTGCCTGTGCGGTTTCCATATTCTTTAGGGTAAAAGAAAAAGATGCAACGGAAAACACTGCTCTTCTTTCTCTCTTTCCCGTTTTCTATTTGTGTTTCTACCTGCTTATGTTTTACAGGAACACAGCAAGATTCCCCAATCTAAATCAATTCGGTCCTCAAATATTAACGCTTGCATTTTTAATTATCAGTGCATACTTCAATTCCGCTTCCAAGTTCACATCAAGGCCCCCATTTTTAAGATACTTTGCTACTCTCTGTACCGCTGTATTGGTTTTAGGAGATATCTCGGCATATATCTTCGATAGGGATACTCTTTCCATTACAGATCCGTCAATCTATCTTCCTACAATTTCCGGATTTACTATTTACTTTGTTATTGAACTTTTGCTCCCACCCGTAAGAGTTTTTAAAGCAGACGATAGTAATTAAAAAACAAAAGCCTGACAATTCGTCAGGCTTTATCCTTATCCACATCAATATAAACTGTCGGGAAGAATTTCAGATAATTCCACCAAAGAAACATCTGTTCCGGAATTATAGCTTACCTTGGGAGCTTTGAGTTTCAAGCTGTCATATCCCTTCACCTTTGGCAATAAGACCGCCATTCTGTCCCCGTCCTTTTCGGTGGACATTACCAAACTTCCGCTGTTATACGAGGCAATGGATTTAATGGTCAATATTGTCTGTTTCACTTCTCTGTCAGGCAATGGTTCTTTCCTCTCGTAACCCGAAAAAACACCCGCTATCATATTGTCAGCCATTAGTCTGTGAGGAGATAAAACTGAAATAAGAATATTTTCTTCTTTTTCTATTACATCAAGTTTAAGATACACAGGCTTTCCGTTGTTGACAATTCCCACCTCCCGTCCGCAACCCTCTCAGGGGACGGCCGTGGAGGAACCATTTCCGAAG
>CAZOSH010000243.1:0-2304 GCA_964582395.1 uncultured Oscillospiraceae bacterium
ATGTTTTTCCGGGCGTAAATAAAGCTCGGATATATTATAAATTATTATTTTTTGATAATTAAAGCATTGACTTTAAAGCAAGGGAAATTTGATCGGGACAAGAAGTAGATTTAAATCCACAGGTTGTGCCTTCAAGACGGGATATTGCATCATTTATTTCCATACCAACAAGGAGTTTAGATATTCCTGACAGATTTCCGTTGCATCCGCCTTCTATGGAAATGGAAGAAATAATACCGTCTTCGACAGAAATATCAAACTTTCTTGAACAAACTCCTTTAGGATAGTAAATACAATTTTTTGTCATATATGACCTCCACTTATTATATCAGTCTTTTTTGATTTTTGCCCAATATTCTTTGATTTGCTGTTCTTGTTTATTTTGACCGGATATGTAGTAGGTTTTATCTTTAAGTTCATCAGGTAAATATTGCTGTGAGATATAATTGTTAGTGTAATTATGAGGATACTTATATGTTAATCCATGACCTAATTTTTCTGAACCACTATAGTGAGCATCTTTTAAATGAGCGGGAATATCACCGTATTTTCCTTCGTTTATATCACCCATAGCATCGTCTATTGCACAAACTACCGAATTGGATTTTGGAGCTGTAGCAATCAATAATGCAGCCTGAGTAAGGGGAAGACGAGCTTCGGGCATACCCAATTGCAGTGCACTGTCGCAACATGCTTTTACGATAAATGCGGCTTGAGGATAGGCAAGGCCTACATCTTCGCTTACTGCACATAGCATTCTTCTGCAAGCAGAAGCAATGTCGCCGCCTGCAAGTATACGGGCAAGATAGTGAACAGCGGCATCGGGATCAGAACCTCTTAACGATTTGTGAAATGCTGACAGTATATCGTAGTGGCTGTCACCGTCACGATCGTATTTTGCTGCAGATTTCTGGGTTATAAGCTTAGCATCTTCAAGAGTAATAAATATTGTGCCGTCATCTTGAATAGATGCCGCGGAAAGCAATTCAACAGAGTTGATGGACTTACGTACATCACCGCCGCAAGCTACAGCAATATGAGCACATACACCGTCTTCAATTGATATTTTGGTCTTCATTTGTTTTGCGGAAAGCATAAATGCTCTGCGTACGGCACGTTCAACATCTTCTTGAGTTATGGGTTTGAACTCAAATATTGTAGAACGACTTAAAATAGCATTATATACATAGAAGTAGGGGTTTTCAGTTGTGGATGCTATCAGCGTTATTTTACCGCTTTCGATAAACTCCAATAAAGATTGTTGTTGTTTTTTGTTAAAATACTGTATCTCATCCAAATACAATAACACTCCATCGGGAGCCAATAATGTATCAAGTTCAGATATGATAGACTTAATATCGGCAGTAGATGCAGTTGTAGCATTGAGTTTATAAAGTTTGCGATTTGTTTGGGCGGCAATTATTTGTGCAAGTGTGGTTTTGCCGACACCGGAGGGACCATAAAATATCATATTAGGAATACTGCCTCTTGATACTATTCTTCGCAGAATACCATTTTCACCGATCAAATGCTGTTGACCGACTACATCGTCAAAAGTCATTGGACGAATCTTGTCGGCAAGGGGTTGATACATTATTGTCACCTCCTCTTATTTCATACTATTATATAATAATACAAAACCCAGAGATATTCAACAATATAATCATTTTTTAATACATTTTTATTAATTTTTAACTAAAATTGAATAAAAAGCCCTTATAAATAAATGCTAAATTAATAACTTTGTTGCTTTTTTTATCATATTGTGGTATGATAATCTCAAATCCACAAAATATTGTTTTGAGGGGAGCATAAAGATATGAGATGTCCATTCTGCGGTTATCCTGAAAGTAAGGTTGTCGATTCCAGACCTACAGATGAAGCAAGCAGCATTCGCAGAAGGCGCGAATGTCTTTCTTGCACTAAAAGGTTCACCACCTACGAAACAGTTGAAAGCCTGCCCCTTATTTGCATAAAGAAGGATGGCACAAGAGAGACCTTTGACCGCAATAAAATTCTTAATGGAATGGTCAAAGCTTGCGAAAAACGTCCTGTGTCTGTTGAAACTTTAGAGCGCGCAACTTCTGATATTGAGCAAATGCTTTTAAATTCACTCAGCAGAGAAGTGAAGACTGAATATATCGGAGAGCTTGTAATGGATAAACTTAAGGATATAGATGAGGTTGCTTATGTTCGTTTTGCTTCGGTATATCGTCAGTTTAAGGACATTAATACTTTTATGAGTGAGCTTTCAAAACTTCTTGGCGGTACAAAATAAACAAAAAAGACGTCTTCTTAATTGGA
>CAZOSH010000244.1:0-2298 GCA_964582395.1 uncultured Oscillospiraceae bacterium
ATGAAAAAAACATTTGTTACAAAAGCGTTAAGCATCCTTATGATGATCGTGCTCCTCGTACCGCTCTTTACCGCGTGCGGTAACAGCAAGGACAGGATAAGGCCTTACAAGTGGGAGGCGAGCCAGGACGGAGATATTATACGCAACGAGGACAGAATGTATTATAAGTACGATCTGCCCGTTGGATATGAGATTGACTTCTCCCCGAGATACTCCTTTAAAAACTATGTTGGAGTGGACTACGAAAGAAGTGTTTACTCGTATGCGCGCGACGGAGAAATAATCACACTCTCATACTGTAATAATTCCGAATACTGCTACGTCACCTCGGACGGACGCCAGTCTATCGACAGTTTGGTTAACGGCACGGTGTTAAATCCTTATTTATACTCTGACGGTTATCTGTATCAGATCGATCAGAACACGATCATTAACCTCAACGCAATCTGGTCCGGCACCAGTATCGAGGTTTCTGAACTTCGGCATCTTGACAGATACGACATAAGAAGATATGATGAAACGCGCTCGGTATACCGTGTCAGCGGCGCTCTCTATGAATACAAGGGTGCCTTGTGGTATTTGAATTACGATATTCTCGGAAACGAGCACTTTGACTCCGACGGCAATTTTTCGTACCGTCAAGGCGAGGTGATGATATACGAGGTAATCTCGAAGCCGTCGCTTTACTACGACATTCGGTCGATAACGTCGAACGGAGAGGAGATATCCGATGAATACATTTACGAGCGTAAGGATATCAAGCCTGAGCGCGAGAAGATGGATCCCGAGGATCGTGCAAGGGCGTGGTTCTGGGTAATGTATTCTCCCCTATCAAAGCGGGAGTTGTAAAAGAATATACATTTGAAGGCATGACAGATTCTGATTTTGTTAGAAATACCGATTACCGTCTTGGCGGCGAAGGAATTTCAAATACTGCAGGATATCATACAGATTTTATAAATGACGAAAAAAGCACAGACGGAACATATTTTGCATTTTGTAACAGAACGAAATCAAGCGGAAGAATTAAATTTGCAAATATGATTAATAGTCAAATATGCGAAAGTGTCGTTGCACAAATTAAATATTTGTTGAATGGTGCCAGAGTATCCAATGAAAATGAAACAGAGGCAAAAACAACGTTGAACGCAGCACTCGCATCAATTAATTATGATACGATAAAAGCCACCGAGGAAACTCGATTTACCGAGGCATTAAATAATAAAGATTATAAGGCGGTTCTTCGCGTATTCAACAAAAAGCAAATCTCCAATTCGGTTGGTACGTTTTTTGGGATAGGCGAACGACTTTATAGATCGACAATACTTAATCTCATAAAAACGAATAAAAAGGACGAAATAGTTGCTACTTTAGTGTCTTATCTACCCACTGAAATTCCGAGATAGAAGGTATATAAAATGGAACTGAAGATATATCAGAAAAACGTAATAAAAGACCTGTCACGCTATCTTGAACTGTTGCTCGAAAAGCAAAGTGCCGGCGTAGCTTATACTGCTCTTTGGAACGAAAAGAACGTTATGGTCGGACTTAACGGTATGCCCAACTATAACGATGTCCTCAATGGCGTACCCAATGTATGTTTCAAAGTGCCTACGGGTGGTGGTAAAACCTTCCTTGCGTGCAACTCCATCAAACCTATTTTTGATTCAATGCCCAATATGCGCGCAAAGGCTGTTGTTTGGCTCGTTCCGTCTGATGCCATTCTGTCGCAGACCTTAACTGCTCTTTCTTCTGTCGATCATCCCTACCGCCAAAAACTCGATGTGGAATTTGGCAGTCGCGTAGAGGTGTATTCCAAAGAGCAGCTCTTGAACGGTCAAAATTTCAATCCCACATCTGTCACGGAACAGTTGTCTGTGTTCGTGTTGAGCTATGACTCATTCCGTACAAGTAAGAAAGACGGCCGCAAGGCATATCAGGAAAACGGCAACCTCGCCGCATTTGCAAAATACAACGCTAACTCCGAGGCACTCTTGGAAGATACTGATGAAACGGCGTTGATTCAGGTTGTGCGTCAGCTCAATCCCGTGGTCATTGTTGACGAAAGCCACCATGCAACTTCAAATTTGAGCATTGAAATGCTCAATAATTTCAATCCTTGTTTCGTGTTGGATCTGACCGCTACGCCGAAAAAAGGTAGTAATATTATTTCTTTCGTTGATGCGACCGCGCTGAAGAAAGAAAATATGGTTAAGCTCCCAGTTATCGTATATAACCGTAAGGCGCAGACCGATGTGTTTGCCGATGCTATCAGCATTCGTATGAAGTTGGAAGCCG
>CAZOSH010000245.1:0-2270 GCA_964582395.1 uncultured Oscillospiraceae bacterium
TGTCGCGCATCCCAGCGGTAAGTGAGCTGCTTTCGGGACTGCTCAGTAAGGACACATACATTTTCTCTGCGCTGTCCTGTCAGGCAATCAGTAATGTACCTTCGGCGGTGCTTTTGTCGCAGTTTACCACCAATTACCGCGAACTTCTTTGGGGAGTCAATATCGGCGGTGTGGGAACCCTTATCTCCTCACTTGCAAGCCTGATAACCTTCCGCGAGTTTACCGCCCATAATCCCCGCGGCGGAAAGCGGTATCTGATCTTGTTTTCGCTGTTTAATTTCGGATTTTTGATAGCATTGTCTCTGCTGATGATCTTAGTGAGATAATTATGGAGTTGCCGAAGAGAAAGCCCGCTCGGCTCAAAGAATATGATTATAGCCAGAGTGGCGCATATTTTGTAACGGTATGCACACAATACAGAAAATGCACATTGGGCGAAGTGTGTTCAATAGAAGATGGCATCGAAAACGGGGTTATTGTAGGGCAGGGGCTTGCTCCTGCCGAAATAAAATTATCTCGCTGTGGTGAAATCGCAGAAGAGCAGATCGCTCTTTTAGAGAACCGATATCCGAACATAAAAATCGTAAAATATGCTATTATGCCAAATCATATACATATCCTCATATCAATTTATAATGAAACGGCAGGAGCAAGCCCCTGCCCTACATTGTCGGATATAATATGCTCGTTTAAATCATTGACTACGCGGTTGTGTGGAGGCGGGAAAATATTCCAAACGTCCTTCCATGATCATATTATCCGCGATGAGAAAGATTTTTTGCAGATATGGCAATACATAGATACCAATCGTCTTAAATGGCAGGAAGATTGTTTTTATATCCCATAAGAAAAAAGCCTTGAAGCGTTAATATGCTTCAAGGCTTGATTTTTTATATTTTCTCGATGCGGATGGTGTTGGTATTGCCGGGGTTACCCATACTTGTTCCGCCGGTTATGACTATATTATCGCCGGTAGAGAGCGAAAATGTCTCTTTGGCTATTTTTTTAGCAGCATAGAAGAGTACATCGGTAGAGGGGTATATCTCACATCTGACGGGGGTTACGCCCCAGGACATAGCCAACTGGTGATACACGCGTTCGTCTACCGACAAGGCAATGATATCAACGGGAGAGCGGAAACGGGAAACCATTCGGGCGGTCATACCTGAAATAGAGCATACAACGATTGCTTTTGCGTTGATATCCATGGACATTCCGCATATTGAATGGGAAATGGCGTCGGTATCATTTTTTATTTTAAAACCTGATGTGTAGAAGCGTTTTTCGTAGTTGATATTTTTTTCGGTCTCTTCAGCTATTTTGGACATAGTCTCAACCGACTGAACGGGATATTTGCCGGCTGCAGTCTCTCCCGAAAGCATAATGGCGCTTGTTCCGTCATATACGGCATTTGCAACGTCGGAGATCTCTGCTCTGGTGGGGCGGGGATTGTGTATCATGGATTCCAGCATTTCGGTGGCGGTTATTACGCGCTTGCCAAGCAGACGGCATTTGGTGATAAGCTGCTTCTGAATGGCGGGAAGTTCGGCAAAGGGGATCTCAACACCCATATCGCCGCGGCCTATCATAATTCCGTCACATTCAAGACATATCTCTTCGATATTGTCGATGCCTGCGCGATTTTCTATCTTCGCAATAAGGCTGATCTTGGTTTCGCCCAGAGATGCAAGATAGTTCTTTATATCGAGCATATCCTGTCTGCAGGAAACAAAGGAGCAAGCAATAAACTCAACTCCCTGCTCAACACCGAAGGCGATATCCTTTTTGTCTTGCTCGCTGAGATATGCCTGCTTTAAGGTCTTGTTAGGAAAGTTCATACTCTTGCGGTCGGAAATAACACCGCCTGCAACAACATCGCAGATAACATCGGTGTCGGTAATCTTCTTGGCGGTAAAGATGAGCAGACCATTATTGACCAGCAAAGTGTCGCCCGCATTAATGTCGCGGGGAAGATCTTTATAGCTGACCGAAACAGCATTTTCGTCGCCGAGAATGTCCTTGGTGGTAAAGGTAAAGGTCTGTCCCTCCACCAGTGTTGCTTTGCCGTCCTTGAACATTCCGATTCGATACTCGGGGCCCTTGGTGTCAAGCATAATAGCAAGAGGGCGGTTGAGCTTTTGGCGGATCTTTTTTATCAGCTCAATACGCTGACGGTGGTCATCGTGAGTGCCGTGAGAAAAGTTCAGGCGAGCCACATTCATTCCCGCAAGGCAAAGCTGCTCTAAGGTTGCTTCGTTTTCACTTGCGGG
>CAZOSH010000246.1:0-2269 GCA_964582395.1 uncultured Oscillospiraceae bacterium
CGATAGGTATTTTGTTCACCCTACAGTGCATAATTCAGGCATTTTCCTTTATGCTCGGCCATGGCTCGGGTGTGTATGTATCTAAGGGCTTGGCAGAGCGGGACATTCCCGAGGCGACCAAGTATTCCTCCACAGGCTTTTTCAGCGGAGCTTTGGTAGGAACTGTTTTAGGCGTTTTGGGACTTATATTCTTAGAGCCCTTGGTCATGTTTTTGGGCAGCACCGAAACCATCAAACCCTACGCTATCGACTACGGAATGTGGGTCTGTCTTTCCTGTCCCTTTGTTGTTTGCTCATTTATTCTTAACAATGTTCTTCGCTATGAGGGTAAAGCCGCATACGCAATGGTGGGTCTGGTATCGGGCGGAATCATAAACATCTTCGGTGACTGGTATCTTGTCAAGGTCGTCGGCTTGGGCGTTTACGGCGCAGGCCTTGCAACCGCAGTATCTCAGGTGATCAGCTTTACCATTTTGCTGATTATGTATTTCAAGTCCGCACAGAGCAGAATATCGTTCAAAGCCATAAGCAAAAAAGTGCGTGACTATTACGACATTTGCCGTGTGGGACTGCCTTCGATGCTCAGACAGGGATTGACATCCATTTCCAACGGATTGCTCAACAATCTTGCCCGTCCCTTCGGAGATGCGGCGATTGCGGCAATCAGTGTAATAAACCGTTTCACATCTTTGGTTATGTGTGTCGGATTGGGAATCGGACAAGGATTTCAGCCTGTTGCATCCTTTAACCATCAGGCAAAGGAATATACCCGAGTTAAAAAGGCTCTGCTTGGCACAATGGCAATAGGCTTTGGACTTATGGCTATCTTGAGCGCAGTGGGAATAATCTTCCCCGGACAGATAGTCGAGATATTCCAAAAAAGCCCCGAAGTCGTAAGAATAGGCAAGTTCGGACTTCGCGCCGCCTCCATAGGAGCAATGTTTATGCCGGTCTCGGTTTGTACCAATATGCTTTTCCAGAGTATCCGTCAGGCGGGAACAGCATCATTCTTGTCCACCTTGCGTTCGGGACTTGTGATGATACCCGCATTGGTCATTTTGGAGTGGCTTTGGGGACTTGAGGGCATTATGTGCGCTCAGCCCGTATCGGACGTTGTAACGACATTGATATGTCTGCCGTTTGCAATACATTTCTTAATTAAGACGCCCAATACGGCAAAAACCGAATAAATAAAAAACTCCCTGAGGGGAGTTTTTATTTTGCCCAATCGGGTGTTGATTCAAAAGAGTATTCCTTGCCGCAAAGCGCAAAGGTCAGCTTGCAGGAATAGAGCCGCGGCGCGGGCAGATTGTCCTTTGCACCGTATTTTCCGTCGCCCAAAAGGGGAAAACCGCGGCTTGCAAACTGAACCCGTATCTGATGGCTTCTGCCTGTGTGAAGCCTTATGCGAACAAGAGAAGGGGAAGTCTGGTCGTCACTCAGGCGGGTATATTCAAGACGAGCCTTTTTTACGCCCTTGCGCTCCCGTGTTACAACAAAGACCTTGTTTTTTGATTTGTCTTTGAAAAGCAGATCCTCAAAGTCTCCTTTTTGCGGAGGAGTGTTGTGAACAAGGGCAAAGTATTCTTTGATAAACGAGCCTTCCGTCATCACCTTTGAAAGCTCGGCAGCGGCAGTTTTATTTCGTGCATAGACCATAACTCCGCCCACATTGAGATCCAAACGATGAACAGTAAAAAACTCACCGCTGAGTGCATCGCTCAAAAGAGCAGGCAGATCGTGCTCCGAGTCGACCCCAACGGGCTTGACACAGACTGCTATGTTTTTGTCGGAATAGAGTATGTCCATAAAATCTCCCGATGTTTCTTGATGAGATAAGTATAGCATAAGTAATATGAAAAAGGAACTTGCCGCAGGCAACTTTTTTAGCGCTTTTTGCTCTGTCGGGCTGATGTCCCTTCTAATTCATACAGAAAGTAAAAAAGAGTAAGTCATTTGACCTACTCTTCTATGCCTTGCAACGATACCCTTGATACAATAACACGATTACAGCAAGGGGGTTCACAAGGGGGTTCAAATTGATTTAGGGGGTTCAAAACCCAAAGAAACGCCGAGTTTATGCGTATTTTCGGAACTTTTGCGCCGTTCATGCAGCCACCGCAAGTGAACACGAAAAACCTCGAAAATGCTCGAAATAATATCGTTGACTGATTTGAAGGGCATCATTATGTACGCAAAAATAGGTGCAAAAAACTGGGCTACACTTTTTGAAATTGACCCCTCAAAGGAGCCAAAAATCAAAAGTGTA
>CAZOSH010000247.1:0-2266 GCA_964582395.1 uncultured Oscillospiraceae bacterium
GGTCAGGTTTTGGGCATTGACGGCGGTTTTGGAATGTAAAAGCACATCAAGGCATCTTTCCTCATACACTGTGTTGAGGAGAGATGCCTTTTTATGTTGGAAATATTTGACTATGATCGAACCAAAGCTGTTGAATATGCCCACAAATGGGCTTTTGGCAGAAACCCTGCGTTTTACGATTTTTCCCCGATCGGCGGAGATTGCACCAATTTTGCCAGTCAGGTAATATATGCAGGAACGGGAGTTATGAATTATACACCTGTGTACGGTTGGTTTTATATAAATGCCAATGATCGCTCCGCATCCTGGACGGGAGTGCAATATCTGTATAATTTTATGACCACAAACAAGGGCGTGGGGCCATTTGGTGCTGAAGTGCCTTTATATCAGGTGGAGTCGGGAGATATAATACAGCTTGCCATTGACAAAGATATATTCCACCACTCCCCTGTGGTGGTGCAGATAAACGGCAGACCTACGCCTGACAATATACTTATTGCCGCTCACAGTTATGATGCAGATATGCGGCCGCTGAGCAGCTACCGATTCCGCCGTCTAAGAGTCATTCACATCGAAGGATATCGTAAAAATGTATAAACAGCCTGTACTTTATACAGGCTGTTTATAGTTTATTCTTTAAATTGCTTGTTATAAAGCTCTGCATACATTCCGTTTTTGGAAAGGAGTTCTTCGTGGCTGCCCTGCTCGATTATTTTTCCGTCGTCGATCACGGCAATTTCCGAAGCATTCTTAATGGTAGATAATCTGTGTGCAACCACCAAAGTAGTCCTTCCGATGCACAACTCGTCAAGGGATTTTTGAATCAGTATCTCGGTAGCATTATCCAATGCGCTAGTCGCCTCGTCAAGTATGAGAATGGGAGGATTTTTAAGAAATACCCTCGCTATGCAAAGGCGCTGCTTTTGTCCGCCCGAAAGCCGCACACCCCGCTCACCGATCACGGTATCGTATCCATTCTCCATTGTCATTATATAGTCGTGGATATTAGCGCGTTTTGCCGCCTCGATTATCTCCTCTTCGGTGGCATCAAGCCTTCCGTAAAGGATATTGTCACGGACACTTGCATTAAACAGATATATATCTTGCTGCACGATTCCTATGTTGCGACGCAGGGATGAAAGTGAAAAATCTCTTATATCTGTTCCGTCAATAGAAATTATGCCTTCGCTGATGTCATAGAAGTGCGGAATCAGGTGGCAGATGGTAGTTTTACCGCCGCCGCTGGGTCCAACAAGTGCAAAGGTCTTTCCCTTGTCAACAGCTAAGTTTACTGACTTTAAGACCTTTCTGTTGCTATCATAACTGCAGGAAACATTACTAAACTCAATTTTGCCTTCAAGGCGGGTGGAATTTATCTTTCCGCTGTCATTTTCAACGGGAGTATCCATAATTTCCACAAACCTTTCAAAGCCCGCAACACCATTCTGAAACATTTCCATAAAGCGAATGACAGTATTTATGGGGTTTAAAAACAGACCGATGGAGACAACAAATGCCGAGTAATCTGCAAAGCTGATCTTGTTTGCATACATAAACAAACCGCCTGAGATCAGCACCACAACATTAAATACATTGGTGACAAAGGTGGTAGAGGAGTGAAACTCTCCCATTGCCTTATATGAACTCCTGCGGGCTTCTTTGAAGCGCTCATTTCCCTTTTCGAACTTTTCCGACTCTTTCTCGGAATTGGTAAATGCTTTGGTAACTCTTATGCCCGAAATGCTGCTCTCCAACGCGGCATTTATTTCTGCCACCGAGCGGCGGCTTTCTCTGAATGCTTCGGTCATTTTCTTTCGGGTGATCACCGCAACTACAATAAGAATGGGTACACACAGAAATACTATTAGCGCAAGCCAAATATTTATAGTTGCAAGATATGCAAACGAAACAATAACAGTAATGGTTGCGATTATTACGCTTTCCGGTCCGTGATGGGCAAGCTCACTGATATCGGTCAAGTCATTGGTCAAACGGGACATTATTTTTCCCGTTTCGTGATTATCAAAGAAACTGAAGGGCAGTTTTTCGAGATGATTGAACATATCACTGCGCATTCTCGCTTGCATATGCACGCCCATCATATGCCCCTGATATTGGATAAAATAATCAAGCAGCATCCTGATTATATAGACACCCAAAAGAGATACACCGAAAATTATGATAAGGCTGTATTTTCGGTTAGGTATCAGGTCGTTCAGCATGGTGCGGGTCATCATAGGATACAAAACACCTATCATTGACACTG
>CAZOSH010000248.1:0-2261 GCA_964582395.1 uncultured Oscillospiraceae bacterium
TGCAGAGTACATTAAAAAGCACGAGTTTGAGGTACAAGGCTGTAATATAATAGGAAGTAATCTTACACCGCTTTGCAATATCGTTGCGACAAAGAGAGGTAGATAAATGGATCATATTTTAGAGGGGCTGATTGTAATTGGCATAACCGTTTGTTTTCTTGCTGTCATCATTGGTGTGAAACGCTTGTGCCGTAAACATATAAATCGAAATAACAGCCGCAAATAATAGGAGAACAGCAAATGCCTGCGAATCAATGCAAAACAGAAATTCTTTCAGAGGATACAGACAGTACCCAGGTTCAAATATCTGACGATAGCGGTCGATACTCAATGACCGTTTATCAAGTATTCCCCGGTATTCAATTCATTTACAGCGATGCCCACATACAAAGCGTTCGGTTTGAGGAACGGAAAACCACATCGGATCATATTTTTGAGATCAGTCATTGCAGAGAAGGCCGTCTTGAGTGCAATGTAAAAGGAGAATTTTGGTACTTATCTCCCGGCGATATCGCCATCGCCCGAACGAACAGCATTTCAAGATCATCCTATTTTCCGCTTGGACACTACCATGGAATTACCGTTCGAATCGACCTTGAACAAACACCCAAATGTCTTTCTTGTCTGCTGGATGATGTCACGGTGCGCCCTAAAGCAATAGCCGACAAGTTCTGCGGTAAAAAAGGCGGATTTCTGGCAAGAGCCAATCCGTCCTTTGAACATATTTTTTCTGAACTTTATTCTGTACCTGCGGCTATACAAAAAGGATATTTCAAAATAAAGACATTGGAGCTGCTTCTGTTTTTAAGTGCTTTGGATACGGAACAAGATGAACTTGGAAACCGCACATATACTAAGATACAGGTCGATCTTGCAAAAGAAGTCAGCCGTTATCTGATGGAACACAAGAATGATCGGATCACTTTGGAACAATTGTCTGAGCGGTTCCACATATCCGGTACACACATCAAGAACACCTTTAAGGGTATTTACGGTGTTTCCCTCGGAGCATACATAAGAACACAAAAAATGGAATCGGCGGCATATATGCTGGAATACACCGACAGATCCATTTTAGATATTGCAAACGAACACGGTTATGATAACGGAAGTAAGTTCGCAAGTGCCTTCCGCGCTGTCAAGGGTGTTAACCCTGCGGAATACCGTAATGCCAACTGCAAGAAGCAATAGAAAAACTTTTTGTCTAATCGGAGCCTTATACCGCCTTTTTGGAGTGGATGAGGCTCTGATTTTTTGATATACTTACCCCGTTAAAGCGCCTGCGGGCGTCTGTTTTTTGATCAACAGTTAGCGACAGCTAACTGTGTCGGAGGTGTAATTATCAGAAAGTACGCATCGACTATAGTACTGCTTTGTATATTGATTGTTCTGTCTGTGGCTTCACTTTTTGTCGGTGCTACCGATATCAGCCTTGCGGAATTATTGGGCGGCGAGGACGCAATGAAGCTGAAAATCTTTGTTTTGGCAAGAATTCCTCGGCTACTCGCTATTCTCTGTACCGGCATCGGAATGAGCGTTGCGGGACTGATCATGCAGCAGTTATGTATGAATAAATTCGTTTCTCCCACAACGGGTGCAACGATCCAATCGGCACAGTTCGGCATTGCCCTTGCAATGATATTTTTTCCGACAATGGGACTTGGAATACGAACCGTTTTCGCCTTTATCATGGCTATCGCAGGCACCTTACTCTTTGTGTTCTTTGTGCAGAAAATCAAGGTCAAGGATACTGTACTTGTTCCGCTGATCGGTATTATGTTCGGTAATATCATCGGAGGTGTTACGAATTTTCTATCCTATCAGTGGGAGATCACACAGCAGCTTTCTACATACTTCTCAGGCTCGTTTTCCTTAATCATTCAAGGAAACTATGAGTTGGTGTATTTTATCGTTCCGCTTGTCATTATTGCTTTTATTTACGCAAACCATTTCAATATCGTTGGAATGGGACAGGACTTCTCTAAAAATCTCGGCGTAAATTACAATTTTGTTTTGATTTTAGGTTTGTCCATTGCGGCTGTCACTACCGCAAGTATCGTTGTTGTGGTCGGTCAGATTTCTTACATAGGATTGATCATCCCCAATATCGTAGCTCTTTTTAAGGGCGATAAGATTCGAGGTACGCTCATTGACACGGCACTCTTTGGCGGTTTGTTTGTTCTCGTTTGCGATATGATTGCAAGAACCGTAATCAAGCCTTACGAGATACCCATTGAGCTTGTTGTAGGAATTATCGGCAG
>CAZOSH010000249.1:0-2260 GCA_964582395.1 uncultured Oscillospiraceae bacterium
GACAACACTCCCGCTATGCTGTACACCGAAATAGTTCCCGGTGACGGCCTTAAGATAACCGTTGCGCCCAAAGGCTTCGGCAGCGAAAACATGAGTCAGATCAAAATGCTCCGTCCCTCTGACGGTGTTGAGGGTGTTAAGGCTTTTGTTACCAAGGTCGTAGAAGAAGCAGGTCCCAACCCCTGTCCTCCCATTGTTGTAGGCGTGGGCATCGGCGGCACCTTTGACAAGGCGGCATACCTTGCCAAAAAGGCTCTTATGCGCTCTGCAGAGGAGAGAAATGCCGACCCCTATTATGCAGACCTTGAAAAAGAACTGCTGGAGAAGATCAACGCGCTGGGCATCGGTCCTCAGGGCTTTGGCGGCAAGACCACCGCTTTGGCTGTAAACATTGAAAAATACCCCACCCATATCGCAGGTCTGCCCGTAGCAGTAAATATCAACTGCCACGTTACCAGACATAAATCGGAGGTGCTGTAATGGCTATTAAAATAACCGCTCCCCTCACCCGTGAGGATGCCCGCAAATTAAAAAGTGGCGACAGCTGCCTTATCTCCGGTGTTATTTATACCGCCCGCGATGCCGCTCACAAGCGCCTTTGCGAATTGGCAGACAAGGGACAGGCTCTGCCCCTAGATATCAAGGATGCCATCATCTATTATGTAGGCCCTACTCCCGCAAAGGAGGGTCAGGCAATAGGCTCTGCAGGTCCTACCACCTCTTACAGAATGGACGCTTACAGTCCCACACTTATCGCTCTCGGTCAGACCGGAATGATAGGCAAGGGCAAGCGCGGTCCTGAGGTTGTGGATGCTATGAAGGAGCACGGCGCAGTTTATTTCGGCGCAATCGGCGGCGCAGGCGCACTACTGAGCAAGTGCATCAAAAAAGCGGAGGTCATCGCATATGATGACCTTGGCGCGGAAGCTATCCGCAGACTTGAAGTCGAGGACTTCCCCGTTGTTGTGATTATCGACAGCGAAGGCAATAACCTCTATCAAAAAGGCAGAGAAGATTATCTCAATAGCATTAAATAACATAAAAGACGGAGCATTTCGCTCCGTCTTTTGATTATTATGGCGTTGCCGATCTCAGTTCAAGCAGGGCGGAAACAGTATCACCCATTTTGTAGTATTTTGCTACGCTTCCATCCTCTTTTTCTACCCAAAAACCGTCGCTCCACAAATGAACATAGAGCATTTTTTCACCCTCGTATCCATTGCCCTTAAAGTAAAGCACTATAAGCTTATTTGAGCTGCCTCCCGGTGTGCTTGGCTCCATTGGGTCGGGTGCGGGTACTTGCTCCACAACCTTATATTCCAAAGCATTTAGCCTTTGTGTAAACCAAGCTATCTCACTGCTTTGCTGCGCAGGTATTTCCCGTCTTGCGCCGGTATCGTTGTTAAACAACACTATCTTTTCAATATCATCCCCATCTATAACAAAACGGCGGGAAGGCGTGTAGCTATCCTCAATCTCATCCTTCGGGTAAGGGGTAGGCCCCGGCGCAACGAGTGCGGGAGGTTTAGGGATATTTGCCAACGGGTCGGAGATACTTGATGAATCGGGCAGCTCCGGCTGTTTTGCTTGCTCGGCAGGCTTTTCGCCGCAGGCTACAAGTAAGACAAGTGTAAAAATCAAGCAAAAAAACAGTCTTTTTCATTGGCGCCCTCCTTTTCGATGGTAAGTATTTAATAGGCAACTATTACTTAGACTTTATCTATTGCCATTTATTATTTTTCGAAATAGCTCACCACAAGCTTATGTATTTCCTCCGCAGGCGCATAATTTGCCATATCATCCTTCACCAGATAATAGGTTACTCCGCCGGAGGTTTCCTTTCTCTCTACCCTGTCACCTATATAATATGCATCGCCGTGAGAGTGAAACAACATCGCATATCCGTTATGAAAATCAAGATAATATTCGGGCGCACATCGGCAGAAACAGTTAGAAAGGGTCAAACTTTCAAACTTAAGTCCCTCAAACAGAGCAAGCACCTTTTCCTTTTCAAGCAGTGCGGCGATTTGGCTCGGCCCTTTGCCCTCCATGCAGAGCGTAAAAATCCGTTTTACGATTTTTGCCGCTTCTTCATCAACCACCCATTCCTTTGGATTGTCGGGACTCGTCTTGTACCCATATGGAATGTTTGCGGTCAGCCGTTCGCCTCGTTCACCCTTTGCCTTGTTGACCGCACGGATTTTACGGCTGGTATCCTTTGCAAAAAACTCATTGAACCAGTTCTTTATACCTGCAATAT
>CAZOSH010000250.1:0-2241 GCA_964582395.1 uncultured Oscillospiraceae bacterium
CTAAGGCTGTTTGTTTCGGTGAAGCACTTAAGCCTGAGTTTAAGGCATACCAGCAGCAGGTTGTAAAGAACGCGAAGGCTCTTGCCGATGCACTGGTAAAGGAAGGCTTCCGCCTTGTTTCCGGCGGTACTGATAACCATCTTATGCTGGTTGACCTTCGCCCCTTCGGCATCACAGGTAAGACACTGCAGAATCGTCTTGACGAGGTTTATATTACCCTTAACAAGAACTCTATTCCCAATGATCCTGAAAAGCCCTTTGTCACCAGCGGCGTAAGAATCGGTACTCCTTCGGTTACGACCCGCGGTATGAAGGAAGAGGATATGGTTACCATTGCACACTTCATTAAGTTGGCGGCTACCGATTTTGAAAATCAGGCTGACAATATTCGTGCAGGTGTTACCGCTCTCTGTGAAAAGTATCCTCTCTATTAATGAAAAAAGGTCGTCTGTTTGTTGACATCACTCTTCCTGTTGTCTTGTATTCGGTGATATTGCTTATTGCCCAACTTGTGGTAATGATTGCAATGACAGTCGTTTATTATGCGGCACATATAGGGGGAGATGTTGCAGATGTTGCGGAGAATGCCGAAGCATTCTTGCTTGATAATGCGATGCTTATATCCTTGCTTGGAAATATCATCACATTCATCGTAATATTCATAGACAGTAAGATCCGCAAGGTCAAAGTATCCGATTACACTCAACTAAGCAAGCCTATCGGTCTGCGCGGGGGAGTAAGCGCGGTGCTTTGCGGGATGTCATTTTCTATGTGGCTTTCTATGATGCTGGCACTGCTTCCCATTCCTGAAAGCTGGATGAGTGATTATGCAGATGCATCATCATCTCTTAATGAGACAACGCTGATTGCAATAGTTGCTACAGCGGTTGCGGCACCAATCATCGAAGAAATGCTGTTTCGCGGCATTATCTACAAGCATCTCAGCATTTGCTTGCCTGAGTATCTTGCTTTGGTAATTCAGGCGGTGATATTTGCGGTTCTTCATGGTGACACTATTATCTGGGTCAGCTACGCATTGCTTGGCGGCTTGCTTTTCGGATACATCAGAATGTTGACGGGAAGTATACGGACGACGATATTGGCGCACATGGCCTTTAATTTGATTGGTTATATTGCAGAGTTTATGGGGCAGGAACTGATGACTTTTTTAATCGTGGTTTCGCCTATTGTTCTCATATTCTCGGTAAGAGATATGTATAAGCAATCAATAAAGTCTGAATAATTTGAGAAAAGTTGCTAAAAGACTCTCATTTTCTATTGTGAAAATGAGAGTCTTTTGTTATAATATATTCTGAATAGTTATGTATGTTGGGGGAGTGTGCCTATGAAAGTCTCGATAATGGGTGTATATTTTGACAATTACACATTGTCCGAGTTTATAGAGCAGGCTCTCAGCTATATTGACAGAGGGCAAAGATGTACTGTTGTTACACCGAATGCCGAAATAGGACTTGAGTGCAGAAATAATCCCGAACTGCTTGATTTGGTTAACAGAACAGATTTGGTTCTGCCCGATGGAATAAGCGTAAAGATGGCTGCAAAAATTATCGGAGAGCCAATTACCCAAAAAGCGGCAGGCGTTGAGTTTGCAGAAGGTGTGTGTGCTGAGCTTGCAAAGAGGAAGGGTAGCGTATATCTTTTCGGGGCAAAGTCTGGTGTTGCAGAGACTGCGGCAGAAAAACTGGAGCAAAAATATCCGGGACTTAAAATAGCAGGGACAAGGAACGGCTATTTCAAACCCGAAGAAGAAGCAGACATCGTAAAGGGTATAAAAGAGGTTGATCCCGATTTGCTGCTTGTTTGCCTTGGCGCGCCTAAGCAAGAGTTTTTTATAGATAAATATAAGGACGAACTGCCTGTGTGCATTATGGTAGGAGCAGGTGGAAGCATAGATGTCTTTGCCGGCACAGCAAAGAGGGCACCTGCAATATTTGTCAAGCTTGGTTTAGAGTGGCTTTACAGGCTTTGCAAGGAGCCTAAAAGAATAAAGAGAATGATAAAACTTCCATTGTATTTGTGGTATGCATTGCTTTGGAAATTGAGAGGAGATAAAAAGAATGGTTAAGGTATGGTTACTTTCTCACACTCCGCAACCTGAAAAGACGGTTGCTTCTGCTGCTCGTGTTTGTTATTCCTCGGTAGGTGGAGAGCAGCTTATGGAAAGAATTTCCGATGAAAAGGCTCGGGAATTTGTCGAAATGCTTAGCGAGATAGGTCATG
>CAZOSH010000251.1:0-2236 GCA_964582395.1 uncultured Oscillospiraceae bacterium
TCTTTTGTAAAAACGGACATATTCTACTGATAGGACAAATATATTTTAACAAATGCTTATCAGGGGGAATCAATATGAAAGCCGATGTAAAAGAACGGGTTTATCTTCTGATTATTATTTTCTGCGTAATGATGTGCGGCGCGATGATAGTAACAATGATAACCGGTGGAGTAACAGATGCGGGAGAAGAGCATATTCCGGTAAACCGTGAGATAAAAGTTGATGTTGAGCAAGAAAGCGAGTCGGATGAAACTATAGAGAATAATTCATCTGTTCAAGGTTCGAGCTCAAATGAAACACAGACTAACAAGCCGGGAGAGGATAATAAGCAAACCGACGCCTCGTCTGAAGAACATCAAAGTTCCGCGGAGACAAGCAGCCAGGTTGCTATTACTGAGGAATATGTCAATGAGCAGTTGGGCAGATTTCTGCCCGCTGCTTTTCCTGTAGAATCACCTGTTGTAGATATTGGTGCAGATGGAATAGTGACTCTTAACGGAAGAGTAAATCGTGATAAGCTAAAAAATTATCTTAAAGATCTTGGAGTGGATCTGAATCTTAAATACTCTGTAGCATTGCTTATGTTGCCAAAGGAGTTTGATGCGGAAGTCTCATTGTTGCTTAAAGAAAGTGAAGATAATAAGTTTTCTGTTGAACTAAAATCGGCAATTCTTGATGAAAGGGAAGTACCCGTTTCTTTGTTTCCGCAAAAGGTAACAGATGTTATATCGAACGCAGTGAACGGAATGGTCGCCGGTGTTGGAGAAGTTCTTGAGTTTTCGGGATTTGAAGATGGCGCGATAATACTTCAAAAATCATAGTTTTATGACTTGCTTTGACATTTCAAAGCAAGTTTTTTTGCACTTTATATTGCGTAGAAATATTATTTATGATACAATATAACGGATAATTGGGGGAAGTGTTGCCGTGGAAAGAAACAATATATTGATTTCTGCCGAAAAATTGGCAGAGCAAAAAGAATACAGTGCCCTTTGCGGCAAGATAATAGAGCAAAAACTGTGCAGAAAGCCGTTAGCCTGCACAGTCACATTTGGATGCCAACAGAATGAAGCTGATACCGAGCTTATTCGCAGAATGTTGGTCGATATGGGCTTTGAGTTTACAGAAATACCCGAAGAAGCCGATCTTGTTATTTTTAATACTTGCGCCATCCGCGAGCATGCTGAGATGCGCGCGTTTGGTAATGTCGGTGCTACATCTCACATAAAAAAAACTAATAAGGACACCATAGTTTGCGTTTGCGGATGCATGGCACAGCAAGCGCATATGACCGATAAAGTAAAAAAGAGTTATCCCTATGTTGATATTCTGTTTGGGACTCACGCTCTTTGGAGATTTCCGCAGCTTCTTCACCGTAAATTAACTACCGGAAAGCGTGTGTTTGATACAGACGGAGAGGGAGTAATTATAGAAGGTCTTGACCCTGTTCGCAAAGAGCCGCCTTCTGCGTGGCTTTCCATTATGTACGGCTGCAATAATTTCTGTTCCTATTGTGTTGTTCCCTATGTTCGTGGCAGGGAACGCAGCCGTGAGCCCGAGGCAATTATTGCCGAGTTTAAGAAACTTGTTCAGGCGGGTTATAAAGATATCACCTTACTTGGTCAGAATGTAAACTCCTACGGAAATGATCTTGGCGGAAGATGTGATTTTGCAGATCTGCTAAAGCAGATAAATGATATTGAAGGTGACTTTAGAATTAGATTTATGACAAGTCATCCGAAAGATGCCTCCAAGAAGCTGTTTGATACAATGGCATCTTTCGATAAGGTGTGCAAGTCAATACATCTTCCTGTTCAGGCAGGTAGCGATCGAGTTCTGCAGATGATGAACAGAAAATATACATCTGCCCATTATCTTGAACTGGTCGATTATGCTCGAAGTGTAATGCCGGATATTACTATTACAACTGACATTATCGTTGGTTTTCCCGGTGAGACCGAAGAGGATTTTGAAAAGACAATAGAGCTTGTTAAGAAGGTTCGGTATGACTCTATGTTTACATTTATTTATTCACGGCGTGAGGGAACTCGTGCTGCAACAATGCCCGACCCTGAAACCGCAGAGGATAAACAGTGTAGATTTGACCGTTTGTTGCAGGTGCAGAATGCTATAAGCAGAGAGATCAATAACAAATATATGGGAAAAACCTGCAAAGTTCTTATTGACGGATACAGTGAAGACAGTAGATATACTTATAAGGGAAGAACCGACGGAT
>CAZOSH010000252.1:0-2229 GCA_964582395.1 uncultured Oscillospiraceae bacterium
AGGAGTTTTAGCCATGAGAGAAGTTTATCTTGCAGCAATGTGCCGTACCGCTGTAGGCAGCTTCGGTGGTTCACTGAAGGATGTCCCCGCTGCTAAGCTTGGTCAGTTGGTCATCGGTGAAGCTCTCAAGCGCGCAAATGTTGCCCCCGAGCAGGTCGACGAAGTATTCTTCGGTAACGTTCTGCAGGCAGGTCTGGGTCAGAACCCCGCCCGTCAGGCAGCCCTGAACGCGGGACTTCCCATTACCACTCCTGCTACTACCATCAATAAAGTTTGCGGCAGTGGTCTCCACGCTGTTACCCTTGCATACCGCACCATCCGCGCAGGCGAAGCAGAATGTGTCGTCGCAGGCGGTATGGAAAATATGAGCCTTGCTCCCTACGCTGTCAATTCCGCACGTTGGGGTGCCCGTATGAACAACGCACAGATGACCGACGTTATGGTCAATGACGGTCTGTGGGATGCATTCAACAACTATCATATGGGTATCACCGCTGAAAACGTAGCAGAAAAGTACGGCATCACCCGTGAGATGCAGGACGAACTGGCCGCAAGAAGCCAGGAGCGCGCATCTAAGTCTGTTGCTGAAGGCGTATTCAAAGATGAAATCGTTCCCGTAGTTATCCCCCAGCGCAAGGGCGATCCCAAGGTATTTGATACCGATGAATATCCCCGTGCAGGCACAACTATGGAAGTTCTTGCAAAGCTCCGTCCCGCATTCAAGAAGGACGGTACAGTTACCGCAGGTAACGCTTCCGGTATCAACGACGGTGCAGCCGCTATCGTTGTTTGCTCCGATGAGTTTGTTGAGAAGAACGGCCTCAAGCCCATGCTGAAGATCGTTTCTACCGGTTCTGTCGGTGTCGATCCTTCCGAAATGGGTCTCGGTCCCATCCCCTCTGTTCGTCAGGCTCTTGATAAGGCAGGCCTGCCCATTGAAAAGGTTGACCTGTTCGAGCTGAACGAGGCATTCGCTGCTCAGGCTGCTCAGGTTTCCAAGGAACTGGGTCTCACCCCCGAGAAGGTCAATGTCAACGGCGGCGCAATCGCTATCGGACATCCCATCGGCGCATCCGGCGCTCGTATCCTTGTCACCCTGGCTTATGAGATGAAGCGTCGCGGCGCTAAGTACGGTGTTGCTTCTCTTTGCATCGGCGGCGGTATGGGCGAAGCCCTCCTCGTTGAAAACGTATAATAGCTGATAATAGCTGAACAATTTAAAAGCGGCACAAAGTTCAGCCTTTGTGCCGCTTTTTTACCACAAAGAAGATATTCATCAACGAGGCTTTTGCCTCACTTCATTCTCTTTATATAAGGAGTTACTATGGAATACATCAAGCTTGAAACATCGGGTGCAGTAGTCACCCTTACCATCAACCGTGAAAAAGCTCTCAATGCACTCAGCTCTCAAGTGTTGAGTGAACTGAACGAGGCACTTGACAGCATCGACCTTGACACCGCCCGTTGCCTGATAGTCCGCGGTGCAGGTACAAAGGCTTTTGTCGCAGGCGCAGATATCGGCGAGATGAGTGAACTTACTGATGCCGAAGCTTTGGAGTTTGCACGCTTGGGCACTTCTGTTTTCAGAAAGATCGAGCGACTCCCCATTCCCTCCATTGCCGCGGTCTGCGGTTATGCATTGGGCGGCGGATGTGAATTGGCTATGGCTTGCGATATCCGTCTTGTTTCCGATACTGCCGCTTTTGCTCAGCCCGAGCCCGGTCTGGGAATCATCCCCGGCTTCGGTGGTACACAGCGCCTCCCCCTGCTTGTAGGCATCAGCCGGGCTAAAGAAATTCTCTTCACAGGCAGACGTGTCAAGGCTCAGGAAGCTTTGCAGATCGGTCTATGCAGCGGTGTTTATCCCGTAGAGGAACTGTTTGATAAAGCCGCCGAGATGGCTACAAAGATCGCCACCTTCCCCAAGGACGCACTGCGCGCCACAAAGGAAGCTGCAAACGCTTCCTTCTCCGCAAACCTCGACAATGGTGTCACCGAAGAAAACAAGATCTTTGCCCGTTGCTTCGGCGGTGAAGATCAAAGAAGCTGTATGAAGGCTTTTTTGTCAAAAAGTGCAAAATAATGAGCCTATTCCTGATTGACAAGTGATATATGATAATGATATTATTCATTTGCAGTCACTTTGATACAGTATTTGGCTGTCTTAGAACAAAGAATTACAATTAAGACCCTATAAAGGAGCTAAGATTTATGAAAGTATGTGTTATC
>CAZOSH010000253.1:0-2219 GCA_964582395.1 uncultured Oscillospiraceae bacterium
GCTTGCTCAAAAAAATTATGCGCTCTGCGGCAAGGGCGATATTGCAAGCGTCACCCGCTGCGACTACACCAAGCTTGAAATAAGCAATAAATATGATTTTTGCGTCACCAACCCGCCTTATTTTTCGCCGAAAGCGGGACTTCACAGCCAAAGCACCGAGATCGACACCGCCCGCAGAGGTGAGCTTTTTGATGTGTTTTCCGCGGCGGCAAAAGCGCTTAAGCCTTCGGGCAAGCTGTTTATGTGTCTGCGGGCCGAAAGACTTGCTTGTGCATTGTCCGAGCTTGAAAGAAGCGGCTTTTGCGCAAAGCGCATCCGCTTTGTTCACAATACCGCCGAATCCCGCGCATCCATCGTGCTTATAGAGGCGGTGCAGGGCAAGGGCGAGTCCAATATAGAACAACCTCTTATTTTGAAAGACCTGTCGGGATATACAAAGGAGTATCAGGAAATTTATGGAACGTGGTAAGCTTTATCCGATAGCCACGCCTATCGGCAATCTTAACGATTTTTCTCCCCGAGCCATTGAGACTCTTGAAGCGGTGGATTTTATCGCCGCCGAGGATACAAGAGTGACTATGAAGCTGCTCAACCGCTTTGAAATAAAAAAGCCCCTTATCAGCTATTATGAGCATAACCGCCGTGAAAAGGGCGAATATATAGTCAGCCGTCTTGAACAGGGCGAAAGCTGCGCACTGGTCACCGATGCGGGCTCTCCCGCAATTTCCGACCCCGGCACCGAGCTTGTTGACCTGTGCATTGAGCGGGGGATCGAGGTGGTGCCCATTCCAGGCTGCTGCGCCATTATTACGGCACTTTGCGCGTCGGGCATCGAGTGCGGCAGATTTACCTTTGAAGGCTTTTTATCCACCGCCAACAAGAGCCGTATCGACCATCTTGAATCGGTGGCAAAGGAAAAACGCACCATGGTCTTCTATGAAGCGCCCCACAAGCTGATGCGCACCCTGGAGGATATGTATAAATACTTCGGTGACCGTGAGATAGCTTTGTGCCGCGAGCTGACCAAGCTTCACGAGGAGATAATCCGCACCACACTGGCGCAGGCAATTGAAAAATATAAGGAGACACCGCCCAAGGGCGAGTTCGTGTTGGTCATAAAGGGCTATAAGGGTGAGGATGAAAGCACCGAAAAGCCCGACCCCCTTGAAATGGTCAAAAGACTTATGAGCGAGGGAAAGAGCCTTAAAGATGCGGTCAAAGAGACCAGCAAGGCACTGTCTTATCCCAAAAACCACCTTTATGAAAGTGCATTGGAAATGATATCCAAGGAGGAAGAATAATGAAAAAGGAAATAAAACCCATTCCTTCGTCGGAGCTTATGGATGCAATGGATCTGGTGTGGACGGTCTTTTCCGACACCGCCGCCAAGGATTGCACCGATGAGGGCAAGGAAGAGTTCTGGCAGTCCACAGATTTTGAGCATATGCTTCAGCGCACAGGCGACGGTGATTACCGCATCTGGGGCGCATATGCCGATGATGAATTGATAGGCGTCTGCGTGCTTCGGGAGCCCTGTCACGTGGATATGCTTTTTGTCGAGGTGGAAGCGCAGAAAAAGGGCGTCGGCTCATCCTTGCTCAAACGCGCTGTTATGGATGCACGCCGCGCCGACGAGACATTTACCCGCGTAACCGTAAATGCCTTCCCTTCCGCAGTAGGCTTTTTTGAAAAGATAGGCTTTAAAGCAATGGGCGAGCAGAGGGTAGAGGATGGAATACCGTATACTCCCATGGAGATAGGTGAATAAGAGCAAATTGATTCTTTCGCGGTGATGCATCGTAATTCTCGCTCGCCGTGCAAAAAGCACTGTCTTCGCCACGTATTACTCGCCTGACCGCGAAATAATTCAATTTGCTAAGAGTAGGGCAGGGTAGCGAAGCGGCGACGCGGTGTTGAATGACAGTCCAGTGGACTGTCAGACCCGCGGCGTGACCGACTCGCAAGGAGACCTTGCTCCTGCCGTTGTCACTAATAAAATAAAAAGTGGCAAAGCCGTTATCGAGTATTGCCTGCAAAACATATCGACATAAAAAGCACTGCCGCGGCAGTGCTTTTTTATACATATTATATTATAAGTTGCAGAAAAATATCTTTGTGTATTTCGGGAGGTTGATAACCTCCCTACGCCGTGTTTATCTCTTTGCGGGAGGTTGATAACCTCCCTACGCCGTGTTTATCTCTTTGCGGGAGGTTGATAA
>CAZOSH010000254.1:0-2203 GCA_964582395.1 uncultured Oscillospiraceae bacterium
CTTGACGGAATGATCAACGGTAGTGTTCCCTCGGGAAGAAAACTTGACTTCCTTGTTCAGGAGCTTAATCGCGAAGTTAATACCATAGGCTCAAAAGCAAGCGATTATCCAATTACCAAGACCGTTGTTGATATAAAAGCAGAAATTGAAAAGATTCGTGAACAGATACAGAATCTTGAATAAGGAGAAACGACCATGCGTCTTATTAATATTGGCTTTGGAAATATGGTTTCCGTCAATCGAATCGTTGCTATCGTAAGTCCTGAATCTGCTCCAATAAAGCGAATCATTACAAAATCTCGCGAAAGCAATATGTTGGTTGATGCTACATACGGTCGTCGCAGCCGAGCAGTCATCATGACTGATTCCGGTCATGTCATTCTTTCACCTGTTCAGCCTGAAACAATTGCTAATCGTCTTAGTATCGATTATGAGGATGATGTGGAAGATGGCGATGAATAAAGGTACTTTGTTCGTCATTACAGGACCCAGTGGCGCAGGAAAAGGTACTGTTCTTTCTAAGGTTTTAACACAGATTGACAATATATTCTATTCCGTGTCTGCTACAACCCGTGCTCCGCGTCCGGGGGAGATAGATAAAGTTCATTATTACTTTATTTCAAAAGATAAATTTGACAGTATGATAGAAAACAATCTTCTTTTGGAATACGCAGGTTATGCAGGAAACTTCTACGGTACACCTTCTGAGCCTGTAGACTGTCATTTGGATAATGGCGAAGATGTTATTCTCGAAATTGAACTTCAGGGAGCTATGCAGATAAAGGAGCGCAGACCTGATGCAACATTTATCTTTATAGCGCCTCCGTCCTTAGAGGAACTTGAGGAAAGACTAAGAGGTCGTGGGACTGAAGATGAAGAGCATGTAAAAATGCGTCTTGAAAAGGCTCGTCTTGAATGTGCGGCAGCCGATATGTTTAATCATATTGTTGTTAATGATACTGTTGAGCGTGCCGTTGAAGAAATGAAACAAATAATATTATCTTATAGATAACAAATAATTTTGGAGGAAAACTATTATGATGCTTGAACCCGCAATGAAGGATCTTCTTACACACATTGATAACCGATATATGTTGGTTAATATCGCAGCAAAGCGCGCAAGAGACATAGCAGTTAATGCTGAGGAAAAAGAAGTATCCCTTAGCGAGAAGCCTGTTACTCTTGCTTTAAATGATATCATAGCAGGTAAGGTTTCTGTTGTCTCTGCTGAGTAATAATGCTTCAGCTTGTTGCCAAAGTTGCCGTTTCTGCGGCTGTTAAGTCCATTGATAAACTTTACAGCTATATAGTACCCGCTGATCTTACCGGTGTCATAACTATCGGTCAGCGGGTTATTGTGCCGTTTGGGCGCAGCAACAATAGTTCCCATGGTTTTATTGTTGAACTTTGCCCAACGGAGGCCGAAGAGTGTACCAAGCTGAAAAGTATACAGCATATTTATGTTGATCAGGTTTATTTGTCAAATGATGATATAGAGACAGCTAAGTTTATTAAAAACAGATATTTTTGTACTTTTTTTGAGGCAGCAAATGCTCTGCTTCCACCGGGGGTATGGAGTAATAAATCAGAAGTGTTTGTGCCCGATGAATATTCTCTTGAGCAGGTCTGCGAAAATCTTGGCAGAGCAGATAAAAAGATCGAGATAGTAAAGCAAATCTTCTCTTCTCATCATCCGCTAACTTGTGCTGAAATAATTAAGCTTACGGGGATTGAAACTACACCGACACATCTGCGTCAACTTATTGATATGCGTTATATCAGGTCAGAACAAAGGCTTGAAAAAGCGACCGCGGATAAGTATATCCGTGTAGCATCGTTGACAATGCCACTTGAGCAGGCGGAATCATCTGTAAAGGACGGTAAGCTTGGAGAGCGTCGCAAGGAGGTGCTTCGTTGTTTATCTCAGGCCGGTTGTCTTCCTGAAAAAGAACTTTGCTATATGACTGGGGTAACATCCACTCTCATAAAGGGGCTTGAAAAAGCAGGTCTTGTCAAACTTGAAGATACCGAAGTATATAGAAGACCTGAGATAAAAAAAGGTGAATACGCACCTGAGATCGTTCTCAGTAATGCACAGCAGATTGCATATGATAATATCTACTCACTTTTAGATTGGACTCCGCGTGGGGCACTTTTGTATGGTGTAACGGGCAGCGGCAAAACTCAGGTATATATTAAGCTG
>CAZOSH010000255.1:0-2188 GCA_964582395.1 uncultured Oscillospiraceae bacterium
ATCTTTTTCTTATCCTTCTTTATAAAGCCTGCTTCTCTTGCCTCATCCTTGACTGCGTTTATCTCTGTTGATATTTCCGCTGAAGCCAAAGAATAGAGCAAGCTATTTATATACTCAAGTTCTCTTTCTCCCTTTTCTATCTGCAATATCAAATGGGACTCAGCACTTTTAAGCCTGGCATATTTCTTATACAATTTTTGTGCATTTTGTTGCGGAGAATACATGGGATCAAGTTCAATACTTATTTCAGGCATCATAGGATCATAATAGTTTACCACTCTAACTATTTTGTCGCCGTTTTTTATTGTTCCTATATTTGCAGTAATAAGATCAGCCTTTTGCTTGATCTTTTCTCTATCCTGTGCGGTTTTAAGTTCTATCCTTTGTCCGCTAAGCTTATTCTCAAGTCTTTTGCGAGTATTATTGAGCACCTTTTCAGTCTCTCTTTTTGCAGACCTAATTCCGTCCGAAGTACTTTTCTTTCCGTAGAATGCATCCAAAGCTCCGGAAAAGCTATCAAAAACTTCAAACTCATCAAATGGCTCGACTGCCGAAATATCAACAGCTTCGCGTGTTTCGTCTTTGATCTTATATACTACGTAGGGTTTTATTTCACTGTGGGCCGTGGTATAAAGCCATTTATAAGGTTCAGGAGCCGACATAGCTTGCCTTACAACAGACAAAGTTAAACCTGACACCTGAGCACAAATATCTTTTTCTCCATCAACGGGTGATGCATTATCAAACAAAGCTTTTATTTGCTCGAAACTAAGACTCATCCAGTCGGGCTTTTCGGATACGGTCGGCAAGGAATATGCAAGCCCGGGCAGTATTCCCCTATCACTGTTTTCAATTCCAATATTTCTTAGGCACGCAGTAATAGTCCCCTTTGAATTGACCACAATGATATTCTTCTGCTTTCCCATCAGTTCGCATATCAGTTTTTTCTCCGATATGTCCCCCATCTCATCTGAAGAAGTCAGCGTAATTATAATAATTCGCTCTCTGCCCGGTTGTGTTACAGAAACTATTCTTCCATTGCCGATCTGCTTCCTAAGCAACATACAAAACATAGGTGGAACATCAGGGTTTTCATATTTTTGTTGGGTGATCCAAACTGCAGGATAAGCACCTATGGACAAAATAAGACGCTGCGCGCCCTTTTCTGTACGCAAACTAAGCACCACCTGGTCGCGACGCGGCATATAAATCTTGTCTATCCTTGCGCCGCATAATTCCCTGTCAAGTTCAGCGCACAGACCGTTTATATACAGATTGTCAATAGGCATTGCTATCCTCCAAAATCTTTATAGCCATTATCTCCTCTTCGGCAGAATGACCTGCCTTTTCCTTTTCTACAACAATATATTTAAGTTTTTTAATTTGACTGTTCACATATTCAAAAAAAGCAGTATCTTTCAAGACACAATCAGCATATAGATATCGATTATGTCTTCCGCAATCTCCTATACCGCCTTTAACAAGCATAACACAATACAACCTGAAATCCTCTTTAACAAAAACTTCTTTTTCTATATGAAATCCTTTTTTATCAAGATATTCACGAAGTTTTTCGCTGCGTGTCATAGGCTGAAGTACAAAACTATGATTGCCGTTTGATGTCCAAGTTACGGCACCAATAATATCAGCAATAAGCTCTCCACCCATTCCACAGATAAAAACTGTATCGGCTTCATGTCCATCAAAAGGCTGAAGTCCATCACACAAAATAGTTTCGACCTTATCCGATATATCTAACTGTTCAATAGTTTCTTCTGCCTTTTGAAGTGGTCCTTCGTTAACATCACAAGCGTAGGAAAACAAGGCTCCGCCATCGGTTACCATATAAGCAGAAAGATAACCGTGGTCGCAACCAACATCAATAATTCTTTGAGCACCTTTTGCAAGATGTGCCGCTGTCATCAGTCGTGGTGTTAAGTTTATCATTATTATCCCTTAAAATTAAGACCGAAGCTCCAGCCTCGGTCTTAACAGTTCATTTATTTTGCTGCAAAATATTCATTGATCTTCTTGACCAATTCGTTAGCATCAGTTCCGTGTACCGCGCAAGCGTCGGCAATGCTTTCACCGCGGGATGCGGGGCATCCTAAGCAATGCATACCGATCTCAAAGAAAAACTGTGCTGTTCCTACATCGGTATCAAGGATATCACCGATAATGCTTTCTT
>CAZOSH010000256.1:0-2182 GCA_964582395.1 uncultured Oscillospiraceae bacterium
TACGGGCTGCAACAAGCCTCTTGATGATAACATAATCCCAAACCGTAGAGCCGGTCACCTCTTTGAAATGTCGGTTAAGCTGTGATTTATTTACAAAGAAGGTATGGCAAATACTGTCAAGGGTTATATCTGTAAAAAGATTTCCGTTTATATATTCAATGATCGATCGTATATAATTTTTGTTACCATCCTGCTTAATATTCTTTCTTTTGATATATTTTTCTGTCAAAAGAGTAATAATAGCAGTTAGGTTGGCCTTAAGATTTACTTTATTGCTTTCATCATCATCGAAAGTGTTCTTACAAGCATTATACATGTATGTGCGGAAGTCGGAATCAGGCTCAAAGAAATTAAAGAAGCCTAAAGGCTTATCCTTAAGAACAGACAGTATTTTTCCCTCGGGGTCTACCTCTGAGAAATAATCATCGGCAAACTGAAGAACAATACGCTCATACGGAACAGAAGAACGCACCTTAAGCATATGAGCCTCACCCGCACGCATAAACATAACGCATCCGGGAACAAGCTTATACTCACTGCCCTCAACCATATAGGTGGCATCACCGCTGATGAAAAACAAAATCTCATTGACATTATGAATATGCATAATAGATTTTCTGAGCTTCGGCTTGTCATCCACATAATGTTCAATATTAACTAATGGTCTGATATATTCGGTTATGGCTTCCATTACACGTCACCTCAATACATATTCTAAACCAAGATTTAAATTTTTGCAATAAAAAACACTTACATTTACAATTGACTTGCAAATAAACTCTGTTATAATGAGATTGGGTGATGAATTATGTCATATTTACTTACTTGCAAAGCCGCTGAAAAACTTTACTCCGCGGCAAAAGATCTTCCTATCCTTGATTACCACTGCCACCTTGTACCAAGAGAGATCTTTGAAGACAAGGTTTTTTCCAATATCGGCGAAATGTGGCTCGCTGCTGACCACTACAAGTGGCGTCTTATGCGTTGCGCAGGAGTAGATGAAAAATATATTACAGGTGATGCCTCTTATGAGGAAAAGTTCTGCAAATATATTGAATGCCTTTCTCTGGCTGCAGGTAATCCCCTTTATGCTTGGAGCAAAATGGAGCTTAAAATGTTCTTCGGTATCACGCTTCCTCTTTTGCCCGAAAATGCTCCTGCAATGTGGGAAGAAGCGAACCGTGTTATCAAAGAAAAACAGCTTTCTCCCCGCAAGCTGATCGAAATGTCAAATGTTAAGTATATCGGCACTACTGACGATGTTTGCGACACATTGGAATATCACAAGCTCATCGAAAAAAGCGATCTCAGGGCAACTGTCGCGCCTTCTTTCCGTACCGATAAGCTTCTTCTTATAAATGCCGATGGATACACAGACTATCTTGCTTTGCTTTCCGAAAAAAGCGGTATAAAGGTTACCGATCTTGCTTCCTACAAGGAAGCGATAGAAAAGCGCCTCGCATTCTTCTGTGAAAACAATTGCCGCATTTCCGATGTAGGTATTGAATGCTTCCCCACATATATCGGCAGTGATGAAGAAGCAGAAACAGCACTTAAGGCTGTTATTAACGGCGGCAAGGCAACAGCCGATCAGCTCAATGCGTTCCTTGGCAATATGTATGTATACCTTGGCGAACTCTATAAAAAATATAATATTATTATGCAGCTGCATATGGCTGTCAAGCGCAACGCAAGTTCCCGTCTTTTTGCACTTTGCGGCGCAGACAGTGGCGGAGACTGCATTAACGATGAGATACCCGCATCAGCATTGATATCCATTCTTGATGCAATAGAGTCCAATACAGGTTTGCCCGATACAATAGTTTATAACCTTAACCCCATTATGGCTTCCAAGCTTTCTACTATCTGCGGTAGTTTCCGCGGAGTCAGACTCGGCACTGCATGGTGGTTCTGTGACCATAAGCGCGGTATCGAAGATCAGATCAATGTTATCGCCGAAACAGGTCATCTTGGTTCCTTCCTCGGTATGCTGACCGATAGCCGCAGTTTCCTTTCCTATGCACGTCACGACTATTTCCGCCGCCTGCAGTGTTCTGTTGTGGGAGAATGGATCGAGCGCGGTGAATATGAGGCCGCGGCTGCTGATAAGCTCATCGAAAACATCTTCTGCGGCAATATAGCAAAACTTCTGGGGGTAAAGTTATGAGACTCCTTTCGATGA
>CAZOSH010000257.1:0-2160 GCA_964582395.1 uncultured Oscillospiraceae bacterium
GCTCGAAGGTCATATGCTTGTCCATCAGGTTATAGATGGTATCAGTCTGATCGCCATTGGTAACAATAGTCTTGTTGCCCAGCACTCTGACGGGATAATAGATTATCAAATGGGGATCGGTCATCTTGGACTCATCAAAAGCCTTGGTACGCATAGCCTCGCCTTCTAAAACGAATACACGGTTACGGCTGTTTTCACTTCTGCCCATAATGAAATATGCAGTGACCGCCTTTTTACCGTCGGCGCTTTTGCCTATGATAATGCCTCTGCCGTGATAGGCAAGAGAGTTGAGCTCGGTTGCAATGGTGTTGATCTTCATTACTTTTTCCCCTTTCTTATCTTGCGGCACAGGTCGCGGATAGCTGCGGGAAGCAGCTTCCATTCTGCCTGCTCCATAACTCTGCGCTGAAGTGTTTCAGCTGTATCGTTTTTATGTACTCGCACCGCTTTTTGTGCGATTATCTGACCGCCATCGGGTATGGAATTGACAAAATGTACGGTAGCGCCCGTCACCTTTACCCCATACTCCAAAGCCTTTTCGTGAACGTGAAGTCCGTAAAAACCCTTTCCGCAGAATGCGGGAATAAGTGAGGGATGGACATTTATCATCCGATTTTCAAAATGTGAAACAAACTCACCCGAAAGTATTCGCATATATCCTGCCAGCACCACTACCTCGGTGCCGTGATCGCAAAGCAAAGCAAGCAGCTTGTTTTCGTAGTCTGCCTTACTTTCGCAATCCTTGCGAAGCAGGGTCAGTGCGGGAATATTGTGTTTTTTTGCGCGTTCGAGAGCATAAGCCTCGGCATTGTCGGATACCACCGCGCATATCTCGCCGTCGGGCAGCTTGCCTGCATCGATATAGTCAAGCACCGCCTGAAGATTTGTGCCACCGCCTGAAACAAGCACGGCTATTTTGACCTTACTTTCTCTCACTGCTTGTCACTCCCCTTTCCCAATTTTGTAAGTACGGGCAGCAGCCAGCCGCCAACTGTATTGCCGGCAACGGCAACAAGAATAAATAAAATTACCAAGCCTTTAAACCCGCCGCCCATTGCGGCAACCGTAAAGTAATATATATCCGCCACCGAATGCTCAAAGCCGCTGAGTATAAAGGTGGGAATACAGAAAATAATGCCAATCAGAGTGTCTTTCAGAGCGTAGGTCTTGACCGCAGCATACATCAGCACACCGCAGAAGATGGCAGCTAAAAACCCCACAAGCAATCCGCCTTCAATCTTTGCATTGCAGCTTGCCTGTGCCTTTTCTATCAGCGACGGCTTGATCACCGCAGCGGCAATTCCCATCAGCACCGCGCCGATAGCATTACCAAGCAAGCCCACGGGTAGCGCTATGGCGCTTTCCTTTGTGGGATTTTCCATAAAAACACCGATCTTACCGGTATAGAGGTAAAACCCCATAATGCAGATGCAGATCAGCGCCACCGAAAAGAGCACGGCACCGACAACGCGGTTTTCACAGGAAAGGAAAACCGTTCCGCCTATGCCCACCAGCATTCCTGAGGCTATTCCGCCCCAAAATGCGCTCTTCAGCATAATTCGATCTTTTCTTCACCGGCAATTATCTCACCGATGATGTATGCATCCTCACCACATTCGGTGAGAAGCTTCAGCGCCTCATCCTTTTGAGAAGCAGGCACAACGATACTCATACCAACGCCCATATTATAAGTGTTGAACATATCACGCTCGGGAATGTTTCCCGTCTTGGCGATCAGGTCAAAGATGGGAAGCACCTTGACCGATGCTTTGTCTATCTTTGCGCACAGTCCGTCGGGGATGGAACGGGGAATATTTTCATAGAAACCGCCGCCCGTAATGTGGGAAATGCCCTTTACGTCAACCTTTTCAAGGAGCTTGAGCACCGATTTTACGTATATCTTTGTGGGGATGAGCAGAGTCTCACCGATGCTCTTGCCGCCCAGCTCTGCGCAAGGCTTATACAGATCGGGGTTATTATTGTCAATATCAAATACCTTGCGGCAAAGTGAGAATCCGTTGGAATGGATACCGGAGGAAGCCAAAGCGATGACCACATCCCCTGCCTGCATACGGGTATTGTCAAGAATCTTCTTCTTGTCAACCACACCTACAGCAAAGCCCGCAAGGTCGTAATCCTCAACAGGCATCATACCGGGAT
>CAZOSH010000258.1:0-2129 GCA_964582395.1 uncultured Oscillospiraceae bacterium
AGAACACCGGGTAGAGGTGATATCGTGAGCTTCGTAATCACAAGAATCAATCATGAGTACGGCAATGTGTCCGGTATCATCACAAAGATTATTAAACAATCAGTTTAAGAATGGGCGGCGGGGAGCAATCTTCGCCGCCTTAATTTGTTTGGAGGCGAGAATAAATGAAAAGATGTTATACCGATTATACGAACATAGGAAAGTTTATAAGCAACATCAACGGTAACTGGAGAAACAGCATTTATATTACCTGCAGTGCTTGCAAGAGTGAAAAACAATCTTGTTGCGACGACATGCTGGTCAGTTTTGATGCAGAAGGAAATCCAACATTTGTTGCTGTGACAGATGCAAACTTTATATTTGCTACCATAATTGACAAAAGTGAATGCTTGTGTGAAATGAGTAATGGAAGATTTATTTGCCTCTTTGATGGACTAATAAAAAAGCATACTTCCCCCGAAAAGGGATGCCCGCTGCTTCAGTTAGCAAAAAGACCTGGAGTATGCGAATAAATGGAGATTTTCCCCATTTATTTGGGGACTTTCTCCATTTTTGTGGGGAAAATTGGGAAACTGACTCAAATTTAATCAGTTATCTTGTTGCATCATATTTAAAAGCAAAAAAATTCTCTTTACAATATAAGTGTAAGGCGTAATAAGACGCATTAAAAAAACAAGGAGGCATAGAAAAAGAATGAAAAAACAGAAGACGATCAAGTGTCCATACTGTGGTGCACATGCAGTTCTTCAGAAAGGCACCTGTGTGTATGGAGACAAATCAAAAGAAGAGTATTTGTATGTATGCTCAAATTATCCCAGATGCGATTCTTATGTTGGAGTCCATGCAGGAACAAAGAAACCAAAAGGAACGCTGGCAAATGCAGAACTCAGAAATAAGAGAATCAAAACTCATAAGGTTTTTGACCTGGTATGGAAGAGTAACCTGATGACCAAGAAGGAAGCCTATCGCTGGATGACCTATGCGATGGGATTACCATTTGAGATGGGACACATTGGAAGTTTCTCAGAATACCGTTGTGATGAATTGATGAGAATCTGCAAAGATGTCTTAATTAAAAACAATATTGAATTACCGGTAGGCGCTTAGGAGGGATGAAGATGACGGATAAGGAAAAATTGTTAATCGAAGAAAACATGAAAGCTATCGAAATCAGAACTAAGCAGTTGGTAAAGAAATATGGTATTCCCGTGCACGAATATGAGGAATATCTTCAGGTGGCTTGTTTAGTAATTTGTAATAAGATTCATAAGTATGATGAGACGAAGAGTTTCTCAACATTTGTTGACGCGGTATTAGAGAATGCTTTTATTGATATGCATAGAGCAGACAAGAGCAGCAAGATTGACATAATCTCTCTTGATGAATGCTGTGTAGAGGATGGCTCTGGCAGTGAGGCAAGTCTTGCAGACTTTCTTGCAACAGACAATAATACCGAGAACGAAGTTCTTGCAAGTATTACCAATGACATCATTAAGAAATGTATCAAAAGAGCAAAAGCTAAATGCACCTCTCAGACAACAGTTAAAGGTTTTGATGCTCTTGAACTTAAGGTTGAAGGATATAGCGGAGCGGAGATTGCAAGAATGTTTAATGTTCCGTCAAATTCTCTTCGTTCATGGATAAGCCGTGCAAAAAAAATTCTCCTTGCAGAGCGTGAGTTTGAAGACCTTTTAAAAGAACTATAAAAAATTTTTTGTTGCGCTTTTTAAAATTCTTTCGTAAGAGTATATTAGAAAACGAAAACGGAGGAATTGATATGGTAACTTACTACACAGCATTAGGAAGAATGATTACAAGAGAGGAAAACGGAACAAGAATCCCAATTATTATGGTTGATGATACGGAATATCAGATGAGTGTTGATGAATTAATTATCTGGGGTTCACTTCATTGGTGTTTCCTTGATAAAGAAGCCATTGAAAAAGAATATAGTAGACGAAAGACAAAGAACAGAATCTTTAATGATGTGTCTTTCGAGCAGACTTTGAACAGACTCGTTGTAAGGGGATTGGTTGTTTCGGGAACTGATTATCTTGCAGCAGATGCACTTTACGGATTAATCGGCAGTTTGAAAATCAGACCGGTTAAGTTTTCACTATTCGATAAGC
>CAZOSH010000259.1:0-2106 GCA_964582395.1 uncultured Oscillospiraceae bacterium
ACACAGTGTTTCCAAGGTCAGCGGTGTTGATGTTCAGTGCCGTCCCATCTATGTTGGCGGTAATCTGAATGCTGAGGAGCAGGCAAAGATCTATGATGCCGCTTCCAAGGTAAGCGGAAGCTCTGTAACGGGTATTGCCCTTGCAAAGCAGATCTACGCAAGTGCGGGCATTGCTTGCGACATCGGAACAGAAGCTGAGATTCTCAGCAGCATTTATAAGACCACAACCAAGGCAATAGGTCATTTTGAGCTTAACACCTCCAGCGAATATATGAAGATATTGGCTCCGACAATGTACGGCGGCAATATGGTCTATACCGCTACCAACCTCTATGACGGAGACCGCACAAAGGGAGCGCTGCTCACACAGCTTATGGCAGGCGACATCATCATTTGTAAAGAGGATAATACATATGCCGTATATATGTTCGTAGGACAGAACAAGGCTATGGACCTCAATGCCGGCAAGGTAGCCATCCTTGATCTGATCGGTACAAGAGATGCTCTGTTCAGCACATTGGGCTATCATCAGTTTGTAATTATCCGTCCTGCAATGGCAGAGTAATTTTTCGGGTAAGTAAAGTGTAAAAACAGAAGTCCCGATATTGCACATTGTCGGGACTCCTGCTATAATGGTTTAAATAAGATCGGTTGGGGAAAACTGATCGAACTAATTTAGGAGGAGACATAATGAAAAGACTTATCGCATTTCTTCTCGCCCTTATTATGATGCTGGCAGTATTTGCTGCCTGCGGCGAGGAAAAACAACCCGCAACAAATAACAATAACCCCATCGACATCGGCAGTGACAAGACCGATGAAGATACACCCAGAACCTTTGCGTCTAAGGCAATTGAGGCTGTTGTAGTTACCGCAGAGGCTTATTATGCTCGCAAAGCTTTTATTCAGTATGATGACCTCTCTATGGTTGCATCTATTTCGGGCTTGAACAGCATTCGCCGTCCCGACAGACTGAAGTACAACCCTGAAGACGGAACATCTCAGTTCACCTGGTACTCCAACTGTGCATCCTGGACATACGATGTCTACTATCAGGCTTGGGGTCAGGATATAGTAGCCTGGACCACTGCATCCCTGCAGCAGGCAACCGATATGCACGTATGGAGCTACAGTGTAACCGGTGAGGAAACAGCTGAAGAAAAGGAAAGTAAAATTGCTGAGTTTAAGAGCCTTGTTGAGCCGGGCGATATTCTCGTATGCCGCCATCAGGGCAGCGGCGGCCACGCAATGCTTTACATCGGTGACGGACAGATACTCCATTCTGCAGGTAGCGGTGAAGGTAGCGCAAACTATGATTACGGCAAGAATACCGATAATCTTGAGGCAAAGGGCACTGTTCAGTCCAAGACTCTTGACAGCATAAGCAGCAGCGGCGACAACTACTACTTCTTTGGCGAAAGCTGGTGGGGAATAGTCCGTCCTCTGCTCAGATATCCCGATGCACAGGCATCAGAGGAAGCCATCAACCGTATTGATAATATGCAGAATATAGTTGCCGAAAAGCAGACTACTGCAACTGTAGGTCATACCGTAAAGGCAGGCGACGAGATCACCTTTACCCTGCAGATCAAAAACAACAATAAGACCGAAAAGACCCTTGAGATTATTGATACACTGCCAGCAGCACTCAGCTATGTAAGCGGAGAGGCAACTGTAGAGGGTAACATTCTCAAGTGGAATGTTACTATCCCTGCAAATACCACAGAAAAGATCACCTATACCGTAAAGGTAAACAGTGATGTAAAGGATGGCGACAAGATAGAAAGCAATACCACTATCGGCGGTGTTCGCGTAAACAGCAGACCTGTCTATGTTGGCAATAATCTCAGCGCCGATCAGCAGAGCGCTCTTGATGCAGAGATCGCAAAGGTCACCGCAGCGACAGTCTACGGCACCGACCTCGCTGAGCAGATCTATGCAAGCGCAGGCATCACCATTTCTCTTGATTCCGCTGCGGATATCGTTAATGGCAGTTTCAAAGCTTATGAAAGAAACGGAAATCCGACCACGACCCACTTTGAGCTTGATACAAGCAGCAAATATTTCAACATGATCGCTCCTACAATGTACGGCGGTTACTATGTT
>CAZOSH010000260.1:0-2092 GCA_964582395.1 uncultured Oscillospiraceae bacterium
TTATTATCAAGTTTCGTTAGAAAAAGCAAACTTTTGGTTTGAGATTGCCACGGCTACAAGCAGCCTCGCAATGACAAATACGAACTGCTCATCTCACCGATGAATCGGAAATTGAGTTTTAACAAATTGTTCACCCAAAATGGTGATTTTCGGTTATAATACGAATAAAACCGTATCACAGAAAGAAAGGATGAGGTGCTATGGCAAGAGCCACGACGACGGCAAGGGCAACGAAGTAACAAGCGCCATCGACCTTGACGGTGTAAAGCTCAATCGTGTCAACGGCTTTGAGACACTTATGGCTGCCGTTAAGGCATACAAAGACCGCGGCGATGATCTGCAATATGAGACCTACGCAATGAGTAAGTCCTCCACCGGCTCGGGTCACGGTATGTACCGCCACGACAATAAGGGCATTGCCGAGATCGGAACCTGGCAGCATATGACCTTCTACGACTGCTCAAGATGGATGCAGGCAGTGTTCTATACATCTCTTAATTATGATTTTGAAAAAGCAGACAGCACAAGCACTATGTTGTCAAACTCCAAGCATCTGCTCTATTATTATGAGGTTACAGGCAAGGAGACCGCCTCGCAAAAGCAGAGGATACTGGAAGAATACCGCGCCGTCCTTCAGCCCGGTGACTGCATTATCTACAAATATCAGGATAATATTTCCGGACATATTATGCTCTATGTGGGCGATGAGACCATTGTCCACTGTGCAGGACAGTCCTTCCGTGAAGGCAACGGACTCAACACCATTACAGGCAAGCCCTACGATATGGACGATATCGGCGGCTCGATCTTTATCGATCCTCTGTCCATCTGCTTCGATCAGGGAAACGCCCGCGGTCTGTTCAGCAATTCCTCCCCCAAATGCCGTTTTGGCATATTCCGTCCCTATCAGTCTGAAGTGGTAGAGGAGACCCCTTACGGAATCCTGCACAAGACCTTCCCCGATCTATACATCGAAAAGACCACAAGCCATCCCCACGGATACACACTTGCGGTAGGTGATGAAGTAACCTTCACCACCCTCTACGAAAACCGCGGCGCTCAGGACATAGTCATCGACCTTGAAGAGATGATTCCCGAAGGGGCGACTTTGGTAAGCGGCAATCAGACCCAGACCCTTAAGCTTAATGGTTTTGACAGTAAGACCATTCGCGTCACCTATCGTCTTGAGCAGTCTGCCATCGATTGGATGGATGAGCAGGGCTTTACCCGCATTACCTTTAACCACAAGGTAAACGGCGCCGAAATGAACCCCCTTGATGTTCAGATAACCAAAGCCCTAACCACCGAGCAGATCGAAAAGATATATGATTTTGATCTAAGCACTCTTACATCCACCAATGATTTTGACCTGATGGTAGAGTTCTATCAAAAGGTATTCGGCTATGACCTGACTCAGCGCCTTGAAGGCTGCAAGGATTTTGAAGGCATTATGAAAAAGCTGGTGGATGCCCACGCAACAAGCGACTATCTCACCATCAATTATGACCTCAGCGGTGCAACAGGTGACCTGCTTGCTACCACCGTTGACGGTCTCTACGGCGGTGTCCGCGTTCGTTCCACCAATCTCGATACCCACGCATTAAGAATTAAAAAGCTTACAAGCTATAATCTGATGCCCGGTGATATCATTCTGTATAGCGGAAAGTCCAACTGCAAGGTGACCGAGTTCACCAAAGAAGCGGGTATGTATATCTACCTCGGTGATAATACCTACATCAGCGCAAATGCAGACGGATTGATCACCACCTTCGGTGACGGCTACACCCGCTCTTTCCTCAAGGATGACCTACAAAAGATATTTGTAACCGATATGGTTGCTCAGCTTAACGGAAAGGGAGTATTCGTAACCCTCCGCCCCGCGCAAGTGTGGTAAAATTGGCTATTTCACTTTGAATACTGCAGAACCGCCCAGGCGCCGTACAGATAGTACTGCCACTTGGGCGGAGCTTTGGCTCCCTCTATGAGGGAGCTGTCACGGCATGGCCGTGACTGAGGGAGTTCCTTCATATTTGCGAAGCAAATATTTCATCTGCGGAACGCGGATTTCATCCACCATCGGTGGATTTCATAT
>CAZOSH010000261.1:0-2092 GCA_964582395.1 uncultured Oscillospiraceae bacterium
ACGGAAAGCACAACTATTACAGACCGAGATGATAATACAACATTTATTCCTGAAGCATCAGAAAGCCGGGTTGAAGAGAGCAAAAGAGAAACAACCACAAAGGAAATACTTCCTTCGCAGTCATCGGGTTCTTCCAATTCGGTTGTGAGCGAGGATTCGAACGTTCCAAACAGTTCGCAGAGCGTAACTATTCCGAATGAGATGAAAACTTCCGTAGTTCCAACAAATGCGAAAGCAGGAAAAGAGGATGTAGTAGAGGTGGCTAATCGCGTGCTCTACTATATTAACGAGTTTCGGGATGAGCCTGCCGCTTATTTACCGGATCTAGCCGAATATGCTCAGTATCGAAGCCGGCAGCTCATATCCAACTTCGCGCATGATACTGCAGATCAACATGCGGCTGCAACAGCACTTCGGTATGGAGAATATGTGGACCCCAACATCTTTGGCGGTAGCGGTCAACCCTATTATAGAGCCAACGCACGTGAAGCTATAGCTAAAGCCGGTTATGTCGGCACGGTCGATGAGGTGGCCTATAAGTTAGCCTCCCTCGTCCGAAACAGCCCCAATCATTGGAACTACATCGGCTCATCAGAATATACCAATGTTGCCGTAGGAGTCACTTATGAGAGCAATATGTGGTACTGTGCGATTGAGGTTACCGTTCTGAATACTAATACAACACAGACTGATTGTGAAAGCAATTAATACAGTTAAAAAATCGTTTCGTTTTTTTGAAAAAACTCTTGATATTTATAATAAAGTATGTTAGTATGTAAACATACAAACTATAGGAGGTGGATTGTTTGAAAAGAAGACAAAAGAGTGCTTTTGGCGAGTTTTTAGTTGTGCAAATAAAAAATGCCGATTTGTCACAAGAAGAATTTTACAACAGTGTTGGAATAAAAAAGCCGTATTTTTACGATCTTCTTACCGCTACACCCCCTCCAATTGATTTACAAAATCGGATGCTTGCTGTTTTAGATGGCAAATCTGGCAAAAATGAAGAGCGAACAAGAAGGTTTTATGATCTGGCAGCTAAAGGAAGAAATGAAATTCCTGGAGATATCGTAAAGATGATTACTGATAATCCGCAAAAAATAGGAGAAATAAGAACTGAGCTTATTTCTCTTTTAAGCACGAAATAAAGGGCATTTTTGAAATTATGTCAATTGGTTGTGAGGATATTATGAAAAAATTTAGAATTATTGATTTGTTTTCCGGAGCTGGAGGTCTAACTTTTGGTTTCTTTTATAAGTTGGTTAACAACGAATTTCAAAAACGTGATAATGTAGAATTCGTGTTTTCCAATGAGTTCGCGCCACAAGCAGTGAGTGCATTTAAGAAAAATTATGGTGACGATATCCCCGTTATCGAAGGTGATATTTGTGGGATTACCGACGAAAGTATTGTTGAACGCACAGAAGGAAAAGAGGTAGATATCATAATCGGCGGGCCTCCGTGCCAGTCATTTAGTACGGTAGGACAACGTAGATATGACGAAAGAGCGAAATTGTCAAATCAGTACTTATGTGTCATGTAGACGAGGATTGTCGTAAATATATGCGTTATCGCTGGAGCGATAGCAAGCCGGAACAGAGGTATTTTGTTCCCGGTGATGGAATGGGGCTTTATTATTTCAACGGCTTGTCACGACTTTGGTGGTGGGCTCATTTGACTTATGACCCCGATAATCGAGACCATTATGCCTTGACAAAGATTTTGTTCGAGAATCAGATGCTAGGCAAAGATATCCTTGACACTTTAAACAGGACGAATTTCAAGAGAATGAAAGGAATTCTTCTAGCTATTCGTGACTTTAAAGCCAACGTTGCTCCGAATGAGGCTATAACCGATTATTTTAGAGAATGCAAAAAAGAATTAAATCACTGTGCCGCTATTAGTGTATTTGATTTTCTCGACTATGAAGATATTAAAAAAATCACATATGATACTTTGGTAAAAGTTAGAAAGCAAACACTAAAACTATAGAAAGGCATAGAGACACTAAATCCTTGGAATCAGATTTCCGAAGGCTCTCGAAAATTAAGGATTTTAGAAAAATTTCTTGTTACGCAAAGGGGTAAAAATC
>CAZOSH010000262.1:0-2069 GCA_964582395.1 uncultured Oscillospiraceae bacterium
CTTATATTTTTTGCCGCTTCCGCAAGGACAGGGGTCGTTTCTGCCTACCTTGTTGCCCTTGCGTACAGTCTTGCTCAAAGTGCCGTCACCTGCAGTGGGATTTTCTTCGGCTACCTTTTCACGCTGCTGACGGACATTTACAAGGAAAATATTCCTTGCGGTATCGTCGCGGATGGTGCTTATCATCTGCTCGAACATATCCGCGCCGATGCGCTTGTATTCTTTCTTGGGATCGACCTGAGCATAGCCTGAAAGGCCTATGCCGCGGCGGAGCTCGTGCATTGCGTCGATATGATCCATCCAGTTTTTATCAACGGCGCGGAGCAAAACAACTCTTTCAAGCTCACGCATGACCGCAGGGGTAAATGTCGCTTCACGGATATCATAAGCCCGCAACGCTATTTTGGTCAAAAGGTCTGCGGCATCCTCGTGGGTCATACCGCAAAGCTTTGCCTCTAAGCTTGTGACCTCCTGGGGAGCAATAAACAGACCCTGATACATCAGTGAAAGCTGCTTTGCGCTTGCTCTTTCAATGGTATGGCTGTGTGCCGATGCCTCGGTAACGGCGCGGGAGACCGATTCCACCACCATATTGCGGATCTTCTGGCTGAGGTCTTCGCCTTCAAGAACGCGCATACGCTCCTTGTAGATAAGCTCGCGCTGCTCGTTCATTACATTGTCGTATTCCAAAACATTAAGGCGGGTGCGGAAGTGATTGCTTTCCACCCTCTTTTGTGCGGTTTCGATGGCATCGGTGAGTATCTTCTGCTCAAGGGGCATATCCTCGGGCACTTTAAGTGCCGCCATCATTCCGTTGATGCGATCACTGCCGAAAAGACGCATAAGGTCATCCTGCAAGGACAGGAAAAATACGCTTTCCCCGGGGTCGCCCTGACGACCTGCACGACCACGGAGCTGATTGTCTATTCGACGGCTTTCGTGGCGCTCGGTGCCGATTATGCACAGACCGCCTGCGGCAAGCACCTTTTCACGATCGGCAGCCACTGTCTTTTTATGCTCGGCAAGTTTTTCGCGGAAGAGAGCGCGAGCCTCCAATACCTGAGTGTTTTGTGTATCTGCATAACCCGATGCCTCATTGATAACATCGTCGGGATAGCCTGCGGCAACAAGGTCATCCTTTGCCATATATTCCGCATTGCCGCCCAGCATAATATCGGTACCGCGGCCTGCCATATTGGTAGCGATAGTGACCGCACCTGCTTTACCCGCCTGAGCAACGATGTGGGCTTCCTTTTCGTGGTGCTTAGCATTCAGCACATTATGCTTGATGCCTTCCCGCTTAAGCATAGCAGAGAACTGCTCGCTTCGTTCGATTGAAACAGTACCGACCAGAACGGGCTGTTGCTTTGCCACGCACTCCTTTATCTTTTCAACAACGGCGTGATCCTTGCCGCGGACTGTGGAATAAACGCGGTCGGAAAGATCTGCGCGTATCATGGGCATATTTGTGGGTATCTCAACTACGTCAAGGTTGTAAATTGCGCGGAATTCTTCCTCTTCGGTGAGTGCAGTACCGGTCATACCCGACAGCTTGCCGTAAAGACGGAAAAAGTTCTGGAAAGTGATGGTTGCAAGGGTCTTGCTCTCCCGCTTGACCTCTACATTTTCTTTTGCCTCGATTGCCTGATGCAGACCTTCGCTGTAGCGTCTGCCGAACATAAGTCTGCCGGTGAACTCGTCAACAATGACGATCTCACCGTCGCGGACTACATAGTCGATATCCTTCTGCATACAGCCCCGAGCCTTGACCGCCTGATTGATATGGTGAAGCAGTGTAGCGTTTTCCGGCTCGGAGATATTTTCGACATTAAAGTATTTTTCCGCCCTGGCGCTTCCGCGGGGGGTAAGGGTGGCGGTGCGTGCCTTTTCGTCGATGATGTAGTCGGCATCTAAGTCATCCTGCTCTTCTTTTTCATCGACCTCCACAACCTTAAGGGAGGTAAGGGTCTGTGCAAAGCGGTCGGCCTGCTTATAAAGGTCGGTGCTCTTGTCGCCCTGACCGGAAATGATAAGGGGAGTACGGGCTTCGTCAAAGAGAATGGAGTCCA
>CAZOSH010000263.1:0-2069 GCA_964582395.1 uncultured Oscillospiraceae bacterium
CACATCATTGACAAACCTACATTGATGCAAGGTATATAAAAAACAGCTCCACTTGTAGGAGCTGTTTTTGAATGAAATTAGTTATTTGATTGAAGAATCATCTGTAATAATGACAGGCTCGTCCTGCCCTGTTACAGACTCTTTTGTTATAATAACCTTCTTTACCGATTTGTCAGATGCGGCTTTATACATAGTATTCAGCATCATTTTTTCAAGAACTGATCTTAAACCTCTTGCGCCTGTGCCGCGTTCTAATGTTTTTTCTACAACAGCATCAAGCGCATCGTCCTCGAACTCGAGTTTAACACCATCAATATCAAAAAGTCGTTTATACTGTTTTAAAAGGGCATTTTTAGGTGTGCAAAGAATATCAATGAGAGCATCTTTATCAAGCTGGTCAAGGGTAACAATGACGGGTAAACGTCCGACAAGTTCAGGTATAAGACCGAACTTAAGAACGTCGTGTGCTTCGGCAAGCTTAAGCAGTTTTTCTTTTGCTTTTTCATCTTTGGACATTATCTTTGATCCAAATCCAACAACACTGTTACCCAAACGCTTTTCAATTATTTTTTCCATTCCATCAAATGCGCCGCCGCAGATAAACAGAATATTGGAAGTATCGATCTGAATAAACTCCTGCTGAGGATGTTTTCTTCCGCCTTGTGGTGGAACATTGGCAACGGTGCCTTCAAGTATCTTCAAAAGTGCTTGCTGCACTCCCTCGCCGGATACATCACGTGTTATTGATACATTCTCGCTTTTGCGGGAGATCTTATCAATCTCATCTATATAGATTATTCCGCTTTGCGCCTTTTCGACATCAAAGTCAGCCGATTGGATAAGACGAAGCAATATGTTTTCAACATCTTCGCCGACATAGCCTGCTTCGGTCAAAGTTGTTGCATCGGCAATAGCAAAAGGAACATCAAGCGCTTTTGCAAGAGACTGAGCAAGATAGGTTTTTCCGCAACCCGTAGGACCGATCATAAGAATATTGCTCTTGCTGAGTTCTACGTCTGAATCGTTCTTTTCGGCAGTAATGCGCTTATAGTGATTATAGACTGCAACACAAAGAGCGATTTTAGCTTCATCCTGTCCTACAACATACTGATCAAGAACAGTTTTTATATCATTGGGACGAGGAAAATCGGCAATTGTCTTTTTGACAGCTTTTGATTTTATGCGTTTGTTAGCTTCCTTATTGTCCATCAAGCCGTAGCAAAGCTCAACACATTCGTTGCAAATGCATACATCCTGACCTACAAACAGACGCTCCACTTCATCCTGTGAGCGTCCACAAAAGCTACAGACGGCATTCCTTGGAATTCCGGACATTTGTTACCTCTTCTCGAAAACTTTATCAATAAGTCCATACTCGGCAGCCTGTTCCGCGGTCATAAAATTGTCACGATCGGTATCCCGTTCAATAACTTCCAAAGGCTGTCCGGTTCTCTCACTTAAAATACGATTAAGCTTATCCTTTGTACGCATAATGTGATCGGCGTGGATCTTGATATCACTTGCCTGACCCTTCATTCCGCCTAAAGGCTGATGAATCATAATTTCACTGTTGGGAAGAGCATATCTCTTGCCCTTAGTTCCTGCACTGAGCAAGAAAGCTCCCATACTAGCAGCCATACCGACGCAAATTGTGCTTACATCACATTTGATATATTGCATTGTATCATATATTGCCATACCGGCAGTTACCGAGCCACCGGGACTGTTGATATAGAAGCTTATATCTTTGTCGGGGTCTTGCGCTTCAAGATAAAGTAACTGTGCCACTATAAGGCTTGCGGTTGTATCATTAACTTCGTCAGAAAGCATTATGATACGGTCGTTAAGCAGACGGGAGAAAATATCATAAGAACGTTCTCCACGGCTGTTTTGTTCAATAACCATTGGAATATAAGGCATGATCAAACTCCTTTCATTAACAGTTATTGTATATCTTCAGAGTGAAAAAATGTGTCGAAAAGCGAAGAATTATTCTTCGCTTTTCTTTTCAGTTGTCTTCTTAGTAGTTTTCTTTGCAGGAGCCTTTTCCTCTTTAACTTCGCCTTCGG
>CAZOSH010000264.1:0-2062 GCA_964582395.1 uncultured Oscillospiraceae bacterium
CTGCGGGTTCGACGGCGTCGCCCGTGTCATTCTGAGCGATGGACGAAGTCCGCAGTCGAAACTGAGCGTAGCGAAGGAGCGTCAGCGGAATCTCGGGCGACTCTGCTCAGGATGACAGCCCAATATTAGTTTTTGACTGAAATAAAGACAAATTATAAAGGAGAAAAATTATGACTACACTCAAAGTTCCCGAAATGCATTGCCCCAAGTGCGTGGAAAGAATATCCAAGGCACTTGATGCCGAAAGACTGTCCTACACAGTATCTCTTGAAAACAAGACTGTCACCATCGACGGCTGCGCTCATTGCGTACAGACCGCAGTTGATACCCTTGATGACCTTGGCTTTTCCGCAATAAAGGAATAAGAATTGCGAGTTATCCTATGGGATAACTCACAGCGATATACGCTTTGCGTGGGATATATTTGCTCCGCAAATGGGATGTTTATATCATATCGCAGAACAAAAAAGAGCAGACACTTCATTGTGTTTGCTCTTTCTGTTTATGTAAGTTATTATTTTGCCATATTGGGATTGTCGGTGCGTTCTAAAAGGTAGTCCAGAGAAACATTAAAATAATCGGCAAACCTGATAAGGGTAGCATAATCAGCCTCGCGCACACCGTTTTCGTAACGGCTGATGGAGTTTTGATTCATATTGAGATCAATGGCAAGCTTAAGCTGTGAAATGCCTCTTTGCTCACGCAAATATTTCAGACGCATTTTTATCACACCCCCTTGACATTATTATCCCATATTGGTATAATCGAAATATCCCGAATTGGGATATTTGATAAATTTATTTCAGGAGGAGAAGAAAAATGTTTTGGCTAATCGTTATCGTAGTTGTTATTATATTTATTGTGAAAAAAGTTAATAGTGATGATACCAATTCACCAACATCAAACACAGGACGGTCAGATATTGTGGATAAAAACTATGCACGCAATGCCATTAAGTTTTTTGATAGTTATTTAAGCCTTTGCCAAAAACATGAAGTTTTGGGAATATGCGGAGTGTATTATGAAGACAATGAAGATGGGATTGTTAAAACTAAGTTGGAATGTGTTGTTACTGCTATTAATGGAGAACATGGAGACGAGGCGTTTGAGTTAATACAAAGAGTGTGGACGATGAAAAGAGAGACAGTGATGAACACGGGTAATTATCAGGATGTTGTTGACGCTGGAGATGATTACATAAAAAGCTATTTTGGATGTGATGAAATACATTGGTTATTTACCGAAGCAGACGAGTATCAATTCCAGAATGGACAAGCAATTATAACCGGAGAGAGTAGTTTGTTCACTTTCTACGGGGCAAAATGGCAAGAAACATTACGGTTTATAAAAACAGAAATAGAAAAGAAATGGAAAAATGTAACCATCAGTATAGGACAGGGAGGGATGACCGTGGAGAACAATGGAAAAATCGAAAGAGTAATTTATGACAACTGAAGTTTTCATTTATGAAGGTTGGATCGGCACAAAACAAATAGGCCATTGTAAAGACGGAAAAATATATTCTGGTGTTGGTTGGAACTCGAAGGTAATAGGCGAGTATAAAAATGGAGAAGTCTATTATGGGACTGGATGGGACAGGCAACTTATAGGCAGCTATCGGTGCGGAGAAGTGTATGAAGGAACAGGATGGAACAAGAAAGTAATAGGGACATACAAAGACGGTAAAGTATATCAGGGTGTCGGTTGGGGAGCAAGGATAGTCGGTGCGTATAAGGGAATAGATGCAGGCGCGGCATCAGCAGCATTTTTACTACTATTGAATAGATAAAAGAAAGGAGAAAACTATGGCGGGCATACCTGCAAGCGAGTATAACAATTATTTGGCTATTATTAATGCGGCCAATGACTCACAGGATAAAGAAGCACTGAAACAGATTCAGAAACAGCTTGTTTCAAAGTACGGAATGGATAATGAAGATGTAAAGTGGTTGATTAAAAAGTTTAGATATAGTGTTTAATGATTTTACACATAAAAAAGCACGGAGGTTGAACTGCCCCAATTTGTGCGGACAGTACAAAAAAGCCCCTTATGGTAGATATA
>CAZOSH010000265.1:0-2054 GCA_964582395.1 uncultured Oscillospiraceae bacterium
GTCAACCGGCTTCTTTACTGGATTTTCTTAAACATCCTTATGAGAAGCACGGTTTAGCCTGCTTTTTTCATAGATATCTTTTATTCTGCCGAGATCTTGATCTCGTCGTTTTCGGTGGTTACGATAATGCGGCTGACGGGGTTTTCGTAGCCCTGAATGATAAGCATTGCCGCTTTGTCCTCAACCTCTTTTTCAATGGTTCTGCGAAGGTTTCTTGCGCCGTAGGTCACCGAGAAGCCTTTCTTGGCAAGGAGGTTTTGGGCATCCTGTGTCCAGGAAAGCTCCATTCCGTTCTTTGCCATCTCAGCCTTAAGCTCAGTAAGCATCAAGTCGCAGATCTTGACCATATCATCTTCGTTGAGATGGTTGAAAGCGATGATCTCGTCAACACGGTTTAAGAACTCGGGGCGCATTATCTTTTTAAGCGCCTTCATGGTCTTATCCTTATTCTGACTTGACTGTGTACCGCCGAAGCCCACCGCCGCGGAAGCCTCATCGGAGCCCGCATTGGAGGTCATAACGACTACTGCATTTTCAAAGCTTACATATCTGCCCTGGGCATCGGTTATTCTGCCCTCATCGAGAATCTGCAACAGCATATTCAGCACATCGTGGTGAGCCTTTTCTATTTCATCAAAAAGGACCACACTGTAGGGACGGCGGCGAAGCTTTTCGGTAAGCTGTCCCGCTTCGTCATAGCCCACATATCCCGGAGGGGCGCCGATGAGCTTTGAAACACTGTGAGGTTCCATATACTCACTCATATCAAGGCGAATTAAAGCGTCTTTGGAGGCAAAAAGCTCGTTGGCAAGTTGTTTTACCAATTCGGTCTTTCCGACGCCTGTAGGACCCGCAAAAATGAAAGAAACCGGCTTTCTGCGGTCGGACAGTCCTGCGCGTCTGCGGCGTATTGCCGATGCGGCGCTGTCGCAGGCCTCATCCTGACCGATTATGTGCGCTTTAAGGTTATCCGCAAGATTTATAAGGCGCTGATACTCATCTTCCCTTATTCTGCTTGCGGGAATCTTTGTCCATATTTCAATGACCTGAGCAAGATCATCTATGGTCAATACGGGAGGCGGCAGAGCGCGAAGGTTGGTCAGCTTGTCTTCAAGCTGCAGCATACGACTCTTATTCTCCGCAATACGGGCATAGGTGTCTTCAGTCTGCTCGCCCTGTTCAAGCTGCTGTTGTTGCTCAAAGCGCTGATCCAATTCTGCCTGGAGCAAGGGAATCTGTGCAATGTGGGGCGAACGCAGATTAAGCGCTGAGCAAGCCTCGTCAAGCAGGTCGATTGCCTTATCGGGCATAAAGCGGTCATTTATATATCTGTCCGCCAGATAGACAGCCTTTGCAATAATAGCTTCGGGAGCTATCACCCCGTGGAAGGTTTCATAATAACCCTTGACACCCAACAGTATCTCAACCGTTTCTTCCGCCGAAGGCTCGGCAATGGTGACGGGTTGGAAACGGCGCTCCAGCGCGCTGTCTTTTTCGATATATTTTCTGTACTCTTTAAATGTGGTAGCACCGATGACCTGTATCTCACCGCGGGAAAGTGCGGGCTTTAAAATATTTGCCGCATTCATTCCGCCCTCGGCATCGCCCGTGCCTACAAGTGTATGCACCTCGTCGATAACGAGAATGACATTGCCCAATGCGTTGACCTCATCGATCAGCTTTTTGACCCTCGCTTCAAACTGACCTCTGAACTGTGTGCCCGCAACAAGGGCGGACATATCAAGCAACCATACCTCTTTATCAAGCAGGCGCAGCATCTTTTCGCGGAGCATTTCGGCGGCGATGGTGCGCTCCGACTGGTCGGTCAGCGCGCTGTCGTCGAAGTAGTGCGGCCCCTCGGCAGAGAACTTGGACAACTCGCCCAGCAGGGCGTCGATGCCGTCGCCGCTTTTGGCCGAAACGGGCACCACGGCCGCAAAATCGTACAGCTTGGAATACTCGGTGATGATGCTGAGCAGCCGCTCGCGCTCGCGCACAAGGTCGATTTTATTGATGGCCAGCAGAATCGGCACCTTTTTCTGGGCTAACTGCTC
>CAZOSH010000266.1:0-645 GCA_964582395.1 uncultured Oscillospiraceae bacterium
CTCAATTAGGATTATTTGTAACCATAGCAGCCGGTATAACCAATATGATACTGGATTGGCTTTTTGTTGCCGTCTTTGAATGGGGGCTTGCAGGCGCTGCTGCCGCAACCGCTTTCAGTCAGGCGGTAGGTGGTCTTGTTCCCTTGGTATACTTTATGTGCCCCAATACAAGTCTGCTAAAGCTGGGCAAACCTGATTTTGACGGGAAAGCGCTTGTCAAGACCTGCACAAACGGCTCCTCCGAGCTGATGAGTAATATCTCAATGTCGTTGGTTGGAATGCTGTACAATATTCAACTTATGAAATACGCAGGCGAAGACGGTGTAGCTGCATACGGTGTGCTTATGTATGTCAATATGATATTTTTATCGGCTTTTATCGGCTACGCAATAGGTACTGCTCCGGTCATAGGTTATCACTACGGTGCAGAGAACAATAACGAACTGAAAAGCATACTTAAAAAGAGTTATGCAATCATAGGGGCATTTTCTGTATCTATGCTTGCATTATCACTCACTCTTGCAAAACCGTTGGCATTAATATTTGTAAGCTATGACCAGTCATTATTGGAATTAACACTGAGAGGATTTTCTTTCTTCTCGTTCTCATTCTTGTTTGCGGGCATTGCGATCTTCGGCTCATCAT
>CAZOSH010000266.1:655-2033 GCA_964582395.1 uncultured Oscillospiraceae bacterium
CTTCACCGCACTGAACAACGGTCTTGTATCGGCAATAATATCCTTCTTGCGAACCCTTGTATTTCAGATTGCCGCAGTTATGCTGCTTCCGCTGATATGGAAAACAGACGGTATATGGATATCAATAATCATTGCAGAAGCTATGGCTTTCACTATTACTTTGATATTAATTTATACAATGCGAAAAAAATACAAATATTGAAAAAAGTCAGGGCTTAGCAGTCCTGACTTTTTATGTCTATTTAATTCTCGCTACGGCTGCGACTTTACCGTCAGGCAGAAGCATTCCGATGTCTGTAAAACCTTCACTCTCGCGGGCAACTATGCACAACTCAGTTTCCTCGAAGCAAGGTGTTCGGAATACTATCTCCATATCCTTAACGTTAAGAGCCTCACACTGCTTGCAGGAAAACGCTCCGAATATCGCCCTCGGGTATGCAGCATTATTCATATGCTGTCCCAAGTCAATATCCGTAGATTTCACTGTATAGTCACACAACTTTACAGCATTTGTAAAATCTTCGGATATGCGTTCAAAAGGCTCATTACAAGCAGTGTCCTCGCAAAACTCAATTCCTTCCCATAATTCATCTGCCGCCTTGTGCAGTTTTCCGCTTTGCATATCAATCATCGCCCACTCGGTCTTGCCTTCAACAAGCAACTCCCCTTCATTATATAGGGCATAAAAACGATTGCAACGTATTTTCCCTGCCTTTTCAGGCCAAGTCACTGCAGTCACAGTATCCAGCATTTCAGGCAACTTCTCAATGTGTATTTTGGTCTTTACCGTCAGCCAAAACAGATTCATCTCCGCAAGCCTGTCTGCACCTAAGCCTATATCCTGCCCATGTTCCGATGCAAGATCCATAAAAAGCGAAAATATATTCGGAACACCAAGTTTTTTGGTGCAATCGCACATACTGGGTGTTATTCTTATCATCTTTTCCATTCTGCAAACCATAGTACAATCCTCCGTAACTAGTACACATTATATACCACGATCCTAATTTTATCAATGAATCAATTTTAAACTTTTTCTTGAATTATCGAAAAATGTATGCTACTATTTTCCCGAGGTTCGCCCTCACATAAAACATCAAAGGAGTCTATATTATGCAAAAGACAAAACTCGGTATTTCTGTCGGCGTACTTTGTGCAATTCTTTTCTTTGTGGGATTTTTTGGAGGTTGGATCCCCACTCTGCTTATTGCAGGCTACATTCTTCTCAACGAAGAGAATCCCTGGCTGAAGAAGACTACTATCAAAGCAGTTATGCTTATGCTTCTTTTTGCAATCGTTCCCGCCATACTTAACCTCATTCCCGGATTATTTGATATTATAACCAGCACTGTTCTCATTTTTAAGGATTATCTTAAAG
>CAZOSH010000267.1:0-2018 GCA_964582395.1 uncultured Oscillospiraceae bacterium
TACTGTCAGCGAAGCTGACTGAGGGATTGTCTGCGTGAGGTTTAGCCTTTTTACAATCCTTCCGTCGCGGCTACGCCGCGCCACCCTCCTTTGCACAAGGAGGGCTTGGTAACGGAGTTTATGGGTATTTTATATGTAGTTACAAACAGGGCATAATAATTACAAAAAGCAAGGAGGCGCCTATGTGTACCGCGATAACATATAAAAACCGATTTTTCGGCAGGACTTTGGATATAGAATACACCTACCCCAAGCAAATAGTGGTGACACCGCGGCATTTTGAGCTGACCTTTCGCAAAATGCCGTCGCTATGCCGCCATTATGCCATTATCGGTATGGCGATGACTCAGGAGGGTTATCCATTATATTTCGATGCCGCCAACGAGTGTGGACTTGCTATGGCGGGACTTAATTTCCCCGACAATGCCTACTATTTTGACGAAAAGGAAGGCTGCGACAATATAACTCCCTTTGAGTTTATCCCGTGGGTGTTGGGCAGGTGCAAAAGCCTTGATGAGGCAAGGGCATTGCTTGAAAATATCAACCTTTGCAGGATAGATTTCAGTCCTCAATTGCCCCTTTCGCCACTTCATTGGATAATTGCTGACAGAGAAAAGGCGATAACCGTAGAATCGGTCTCGGAGGGATTGAAAATATACGAAAATCCCGTGGGAGTGCTGACCAATAACCCCGCATTTGATTATCATATGACAAGACTTTGTGACTTTATAAATCTCACATCCCGCCCGCCCGAAAACAGATTTGGTGATGTTTCCCTGCCAACCTATAGCAGGGGAATGGGAGCAATAGGCTTGCCGGGGGATCTGTCGTCAAGCTCAAGATTTGTTCGCGCCGCTTTTGTAAAGATCAATTCGGTTTGCGGTGAGGGCGAGGATGAGAGCATAGGTCAGTTTTTTCACATTCTCGGCAGTGTGGAGCAGCAACGGGGCTGCGTTATAATGCCCGACGGTGCGTTGGAGCTGACCGAATACACAAGCTGCATCGACCTTGACAAGGGGATATATTACTACACCACCTACGGCAACCATCGGATAAGCGCTGTTTGTATGAATAAATGTGACCTGAGCGGCAGGGAGCTGTGTACCTTCCCGCTGATTGAAAAGCAGCAGATATTTATGCAGAATTAAAAATAAAATGGCGGAGACATATTAATAGTGATCTTCAAAGTGGCGAAAGATTGAATTGATCGCTTAATATTCTTTATTTTATATTGACTTTTTTAATAAAAATGATATCATTATATCAAGATATAATGATATCATTTGGAGTGTACTTTATGAAAAAAGAAAATAAGGCATCGCGAACAAGACAAGTTCAGTTTCGAATGGATCCCCAATTATTCAATAAATTAAAAGCCACGATCGTATACGATGAACAACTGCACAGTATGGCAGACTTGTTTAATGAAGCGGCAAAGAAATATTTAAAAGAAAAGGGAGTGAAGGTAGATGCCTAAAAAAGAAGTAAAAACAGATTTGTGGGTATGGGAGCTCTTGAAACAGGCGAACATCAGTATGGACGCACAAGGCAGCACTATACTTGAAATAGATGCAGCGTTAAAGACCGCCTCCAAGAAAGGCACGGGACGAGTGGGCTTTCCCGAATATGTCGGGGTAGTTAAAGACTACTTGCTTGTTATCGAGGACAAAGCGGACTTGTCAAAGCATATCAAGCTCGACGACGGCGGCGTTATTAGTCAAGAAGTGCAAGCCGTAACAGATTACGCCGTTAATGGTGCCGTGTTCTATGGCAAGCACCTTGCAGAGCATACAAGCTACAAGAAGATCATAGCTTTCGGTGTATCGGGCGACGAGAGAAAGCACAAGATTTCCCCCGTGTATATAGACGAAACAGAGTTTTACAGAGAATTACCGGAAGTTGAGTCTTTTATCTCATTCAACGAAAGCAACATAGACGAGTATTTTGCGCGTGAAGTGCTCGGGGAGGACACGGACAGCGAGAAAGAAACAGCGGAAATCTTAAAGGATGCAGCCGCT
>CAZOSH010000268.1:0-2005 GCA_964582395.1 uncultured Oscillospiraceae bacterium
GATAACGATAGGAATAAGAATACCGAAGGTGCCCCAGGATGTACCGGTTGCGAAGGAGAGGATGCAAGCTACCAGGAAGATAACTGCGGGCAGGAAGCCTGCAAGGCTCTGTGCAGCTTCGCTCTGCATCAGCTTTTCAACATATGCAGCGGAGCCCAACAGATCGTTGGAAACATTCTTAAGAGCGGTAGCAAGGGTCAGGATGGTAATAGCGGGAACCATCGACTTGAAGCCCTGTGGAATAGCTTCCATAGCGCCTGTGAAGGAGATGAGTCTTCTGCAAAGCATATAAATAACGATTTTGATGATAAATGTCAAGTATTTCCCAAAAAGTTCTTGCATACAATCGTATTTTTGTGCATATTGCACAAAAATACCACAAAATTTTATTTACTATGTCTTTGCCGCTTTATTCATTATGTAAACATATATACGACGGGATAATATGATATATGAGAGGTGATAAAATGAAAAAGCAATTCAGCCCTTACCGAGCTGTTGCTCTTGTGCGGGGCGGGGGAAAAGCGCCTTCGATCAACGGCAAGGTAAGTTTTGAACAGAAAAGAGGAGGAGTGCTTGTCACCGCAAGCATATCTGGTCTGCCTCGAGGGAACGGAGCGGGATTTTTTGGCTTTCATATTCATTCGGGCAAAAGCTGCGGCGGTGCGGACTTTGCCGATACCGACGGGCATTTCAGCAAGGAGTGGGATATTCACCCAAGACACAGCGGAGACCTGCCTCCCCTTTTGTCTGATAACGGGTGGGCGTTTATGAAGGTCTTGACAAACAGGTTCACCGTAAGCGATGTTATAGGAAGAACAGTGGTAATACACAGCGGGGTGGATGACTTTACATCACAACCTGCAGGTAATGCTGGAACAAAAATAGCCTGCGGAGTAATTAAGGAGATATAATAAAAACGCATCGGATCTTCCGATGCGTTTTGAGCTTATTTATACATCTCCGCAAGGCTGCGGGCAAGGTCGCCCATTTCCTTGCGGACACTTTCGGGAGAAAGCACCTCAACACCCGTGCCGAAGCCGCAAAGCCAGGCGCGGAATTGGGGGCTGACCTCAATGTCTAACGTAATGGTGAAATGGTCATCACCCTGTGGCGCAATGATGATGTCACTTCCAAATCGGTCGATTACGGCGCTGACCAAGTTGTTTGCAAAACGGAGCTTGACGGTCTCTTCTCTGCCGCCGAACATACCGAATACCTTTTTGGCGTAGGAGGCGGTGTCCATATTTTCAAAATGGTCACTGCCCTGACGGGGCTTGTCAAGGGCGGATATCTTCTGCATCTTGTCAACGCGGAAGTGCTTTTGCATTCCCGCTGCGTCATCCCAAGCCATAAGATAGTAGTTTTCATCATCCCATACCAATGCGTAGGGGCTTACATAATAATAAGAGCCGTCTTTTCTGAAATGTTTTTCCTTTGAAACGGTATATTCAAAATAGCGGAACTGTATCATCTTGTTGTTATTGATAGCCGAAGAAATGGCGTCGATGTTGTAATAGACGCTTTCGTTCATAGTCTTTACGCGGTTGAGCACAAAGACCTGACGGTGAAGCTCCTTGGCATCGTGGACACTTGCAAGACTCTCAATTTTTTTGATAAGATTCATCGTCTTGTTTATGGGAATAAACTTGGAGGACTGCACACTGTCCACCAGCAGCTTCAGCTCCGGCAATTCAAAATTACGCTCGCCGATATAATAGCCGGTTGCCTTGCCGCGAATCTGAATTATATCAAGTCCGAAAAGCCGCAAAGCTTCAAGGTCATCATAAATGCTCTTGCGCTCAGCGGAAATATCATGGCTTGCAAGATGTTTTATAATGTCCGCAACCGAGGCGGGATGGCTCTCATCGGTCTGCCCCAAAAGATACTTTGCAATATAAAGAAGTTTAAGCTTCTGATTTACGCTTTTTGCCATATCAGCGCCTCCCTTTTATGTTTTATGAGTGGCTTAAATGAAAAAGTGAAGTTAGGGTAAATAGCTTAA
>CAZOSH010000269.1:0-1991 GCA_964582395.1 uncultured Oscillospiraceae bacterium
CTGCTTATTGACCGCAACCCCACCTTTGCCTGCATTGGCGTAATTTTTGGCACCGGAAGCTTTGTAGGCGATGCAAAATTACATGGAGGAAACCGTTTAATAGGAACCATCATCGGCGGACTTATAGGGATGTTATTGTTCCGCATTTACATAATGATCTATCACGACGGCAACCCAAGTTTTATTCTCCTCATATTTTTGTTTATCGGTGTTCTTGTATTGATCTTTTTGAGCCAGTTGTTTAATTGGCCCGGGGCAGTACAACCGGGCGGTGTTGTATTATGTATAATTCTCTATAATACACCGGTCAATGAGTATATTTCCTACTCCCTGAACAGAATTCTTGATACGGGAATAGGTGTAATTATGGCTATTATTGTGACCACACTTCTTCCAAAAGACAGGATCGAAAGATTCATTAATAAAGTTTTCAAAAGAAACTAAATCAATTTATTTTTACATTTTGTGTATAATCATCTATTCATAAAAAGAAGCCCTGTAGGGCTTCTTTTTATGTTGTTCATGTTTAAAATTATTTATCACTGTGATAGAAGATTTATATACCTGAAAAGTCCCCTATTCAATTGACACCCCATTGTAAATATGATAAATTATTTGTATACGATATGAGAAAAAACAATGAAAGGAATCTCTATGATGAAAAAGAAAATCGTAAGTCTTGCCGCTTTGATAATGTGTGCACTTTTTGTGTTCGCTGCATGCAAGCAAAGTTCATCTAATGATGACCCAAACGCCAATGTTCTTACAGTAAACACTGTAGAATATACACCCTACAACCTTATGATTTGGGGTGACGGTATGTTCTGCGCAAACTTCTTTGGCGATACATTAGCTGATTTCGCCCGTGAAGACGGTATCGCGCTCAATATGGTTTCATTGGTTTACGACAACCTTGGTACTAACCTTACTTACAACCTTTATGAACTGTTCAACTGGGCTGATACAGAGCTGAATGGTCTTAATACGGCAGGCGGCAACGGTTCCCGTCTTGACTCGGTCTTAAAAAATCAAAATGAAGTAGTAGATTCTTTCCTTATTCTCTTAAGCCGTGACCGTGCATTAAGTGATAAGAATTCGCAATATAAACGAAATATTCTCTCTATGGCTGAGCTTGAGAGGCTCTATAATGAACATAATCCCGACGGAACCTTCTCGGTCGTTGTTCCCCCTGCTTACGAAACAGGTTTCAAAGATTACTCCCGCTATGCCCTTCCCACCTGGACACATGAACAGCACTATGAAAAGATTATGGGCTATACCGATCTTACTATGGAGTCACTGACCGATAAGGCTACAAAGTTTGATTGGGCAACCGCTCAGGAATATGCAAGAAAGAATTATGCCGATGTTATAAAGTTTGACTGGACAGATGACTCTCTCCGTCACCCTTCGGCAGAGGCTACATATTTCTATGCCGCTCTTTCCTATTGCTGGATATTCGATAAATCTCCCGTCGGAATGGATGTCTAGGGAACCATCGATGAAGAAACCGCAACGTTGCTGCAGGGAATCGCTCATCAGTATGTTTTCGGCACCGATCCTTACACCGTACAGCGTGAGGAATCAGATGTAGTTTATGTTTATGCTACCGATCCCCGTTTTGAAAACGAAGAGTTTACTCCCGAAGTAAATGCGCTCCTTGCAACAGCAAAGGCTTTTTATGATCGCGGACCTATTATTCAGTACGACCAGACAAAGGTTGATGCTATAACCCGCGGACATTCAAGAAGAGATATGGATATATCACCTGAGTTCTGTACCCCTCAAAGAACAACCTATATGGATTGTAGCTCCTTTATTTGGAATTGTTATTATGAGACCTTTGAGTATATTATTAACAATGCTAAATCCACCACTCAAATGATTGAGCAATCCGATCTCTATACATACTACTGGGACGGTTGGTCCGATCTGACTGATGTTGAGGCTATTGAAGATTTCTTAGAAGTAATCAAGCCCGGTGATATCAT
>CAZOSH010000270.1:0-1986 GCA_964582395.1 uncultured Oscillospiraceae bacterium
CCACAAGACTTTTAAAGCGTTGGGGCATAAAAGAGCCCGACAGCTTTACCGCTCTGTCCACCTGATTTGCGTTGGTGATGGGCATAATTCCCGGAATGACGGGAACGGTAATTCCGGCCTCCCGTATCTTATAAAGGAAGTTATAAAGCAGGTTGTTGTCAAAAAACATCTGTGTAGTCAAAAACTCCACACCTGCATCCACCTTTTCTTTAAGGCGCTTGATGTCTTCCTTCTGGTCACAGCTTTCGGGATGTATTTCGGGGTAGCAAGCGCCGCCTATGCAAAAATCGGGATCGGCTGCTTTAAGCTCTGAAACAAGGTCGATGGCATATTTGTAATCCCAACCGCTGCGGTCGGCGTTTTCAAGGCCCTTGGGAATATCACCGCGAAGCGCCATAACATTGGTAATGCCTGCTTCCTTGATGTCGACGATCCTCTCCCTGACGGTCTGTCGGGTGGAGGAAACGCAGGTCAGGTGGGCAAGGCTGGGCACGCCGTGAAGCTGCTTGATATTCTTGGCAATATCAAGGGTGTACTTGCTTGTGCCGCCGCCTGCGCCGTAGGTGACACTCATAAAGGATGGGTGCAGCTTGGCGATCTCCTCGGTGGCGGTCTTTACGCTGTCAAAGGCAGATTCGGTCTTGGGCGGAAAAACCTCAAAGGAAAGTGAGGGAACTCCGCAGTTTATAATGTCAACAATTTTCATTTTTTCGCCTTCTTTTATGGGATGATATATTTAGAAGCTTACACTTTTAAAATAGTCTGCAAGCTCTGCAAACTCAGGCTGAGAATTGGCTTCAAGCCTTTGGGTAAGGTCAGCGGGGGTAAACTTTGCGCCTGTCAGGCAGGCCTGTACAGTTTGGGCAAGATCGGTGTCCAAGGCGTCGGAATAGACCCTCACGCTTTCCACATGACCTTGCTTGACACAGAATAAAAACTGCATCTCTCCAAAGGAAAAACGGTCTTCCGTTTGATAGTCAAAGACGGGAGCTTTGCCAAACCGCCAATCCCAAGAGCGTTGCAGGGCATAAAGCCTATCTAAATCCGCTTTTTGCTCCTCGGTAAAGGTATATATGCCGTATTCTCCGTATTCGCGGGCAAACTCCTGCTTCAGCAGCTCGGAAACAATTGAAACAGTTGCACTACTGCTCAGCTCACTAAGATTGCAGACACGGGATCTTACCGATGTGACACCCTTTGCATTAAGCTTTTTGGGGGAGACATTGAGATATCTTTCAAGACGGGAAAGGTCGGCATTGACCAAAATAGTACCGTGGTGAGCTTTCATTCCCTTTGATGCGGCAAAGGCGTTGCCAGAAAACTTTTTGCCGTCTATGAGGATATCGTTTCTTCCCGACAACTCTGCATTGAGTCCCAATGCGGAAGCGACTCTTTGAATAACTCCCATCTGCCGCGAAAGGTCATAGCTTTGCTCACCCATTACAAAGGAAAAGTTTAGGTTTCCTTTGTCGTGATATACCGCACCACCGCCGGTGTGACGACGGACAAGCTGTACCGAGTCTTTTTCCAAGGCGCTCAGATTGCACTCACGCAGGGCATTTTGATTTTTGCCGATTATGACGGCATTTTCGTTTATGTAAAGATAGAGCAGTATGTCATCCTTGCCTAAATGCTCAAGGAAAAAACGGTCAGTGGCAAGATTGCGCCAACCGTCATAGCTGTTGCTTTGATAAAGATATACCGCCATAGCCGCCTACCTCTGAAAGATAAGGATTTCTTCGCATAATAAGGATTTCTTCGCATATTATACCACGCAACAGGTAGGTAAATCAATAGATGTTATGACCGCTCTCCGAAAAATTCAGAGAGCGGTCAGTATTATTCACTAAATAGTGGGGTGGAGAGATATCGGTCGCCTGTGTCGGGAAGAAGGACTACAATGTTCTTGCCCTTGTTTTCCGGTCTCTTTGCAAGCTGGATAGCTGCCCAGACTGCAGCTCCGGAGGATATACCTACCAATATACC
>CAZOSH010000271.1:0-1979 GCA_964582395.1 uncultured Oscillospiraceae bacterium
AATTGAACCATTATACAGGTCATGTGTACACCAGCATTCTGTCCCTGCGCAGGGACCCCTTTGCTACAGCACCTTCCGCTACAGCAATAATAGAGTAAGTTCTTCCCTTCTTACGGCGTTTTTCAATGCCTTCTGCAATCTTGTTGATGTCATAAGGTATTTCAGGTATAAGAATAATATCCGCACCCGAAGCAATACCTGCGCTAAGTGTAAGCCAACCTGCATCTCTTCCCATTAGTTCAATGATAAAAACACGGCTGTGAGAAAAAGCGGTTGTGTGAATATAATCCATAAAATTAGTTGCAATATCAACTGCACTCTGATATCCGAATGTAGTATCTGTTCCCCATATATCGTTATCGATAGTTTTCGGCAGTGTAACTATATTCATTCCCGCATCCATAAGAAGCTTGGCACTCTTTTGGGTACCGTTTCCTCCCATAACCACGAGACAGTCAAGATTCAGTCTGTTATATGTTGCAAGCATCTTGGGCATAAGGTCATTTCCGTCTTCGTCAACAATTGCTTTTCCTGCAATATACTTTTGACGTGATGTACCAAGAATGGTTCCGCCTTCAGTAATAATTCCCGAAAAATCTTTTGCTTCCATAAACTTATAGTCGCCTTCTATAAGACCGCGGTATCCGTCATACATTCCATATATCTCTACATTATCGAGATATTGAAACAATGCCTTTCCAACACCACGAATAGCAGCATTTAAGCCTTGGCAGTCTCCTCCACTTGTAATGAGACCAACCTTTACATTACGCTTCATAACTAAAGTTTCCTCCCTTTGCTATCATCTCATTCACATTTGTTAAACAGCCTGACAAGAGCCTCTTCGCAACGTTCCTTGTCTACAAGATAACTAAGTCCGTGACCTGCTCCATTGACTAAAACAAGATCGCAAGGAGCACTACATGCCTCATAGTTTATTTCTGACATCTCACAAGGTACAAAACTATCATCTGTTCCGTGTACAAATAAAACAGGCCTTGTATTGTTCTTAAGTGCCTGAACTGTACTTCTGTCATAAAAACCGTATCCTGCTACCGTTTTACACAGAGAACTTAAAATCGGTAAAACCGGTCTTTCGGGTAATCTATAAGATTTTTTTAATATATGAGCTAAAATGTCCGCCGGAGATGTATAACCACTATCAGCAATTATCCCTTTAACATTATCAGGCAGATCCAACTCCGACGCCATCAACACAGTAGTTGCTCCCATCGACATACCGTCAAGATATATAGGTAAAGATCTTCCGCATCGAAGGTCTGCATATTTTGCCCATTCCACACAGTCATAACGCTCAAGAATGCCATATCCAATATATTTTCCCTGACTGTTTCCGTGTGCTCTTTGCTCAGTAATCAAAAGATTACAATGCATCTTCTTCATATAGAAGTCCATCGCACTGCTGAAATCATTGTCCCAGGATGACCTGAAACCGTGCATCATAACAAGGGTTCTTTCAGCATTATCAGCTTGAAACCAATGTCCCACAAGAGCCAGCCCGTCAAAAGAAACAATGGAAACTCTGTCACTTTTTATAGCTCTAAGCGCTTCTGTTCCACGGCGCATTTGTTCTCTATAAGGAGCAAAAGACTGATTAAGCTCTTGCATAGAACTATTGCTATCCAATATTCTCGGTTTATTTCTTCCTATAATAGCACTAAGTACGGTCTTGACGCCAATAATACCGCCCACAGTTGCTAAGGCAGCCGTGCTTAACATTGCAACCTTTTTAACTGTTTTCATTTTTCCTCCTTACAGAAAAGCCTGAGTTCACCGCTGCAAATCTCAATTGTTGCAGGAAGCGAGGGCGATACCTCTCCGTCCATTTCAATGTTATTTGAATCGTCAACACTGCATTCAACCTTTTTGCAATGATACATTTCTATATGCTTGGTCTGCCGTTCGATCTTTCCAGTCAAAAGGCACAAAAGAAGCTTAGGAATTACGTACCATGCAAC
>CAZOSH010000272.1:0-1965 GCA_964582395.1 uncultured Oscillospiraceae bacterium
GATCATATTTACTCTGCGACAAAGCTCCCAAGTCTTTTTGGTGCATCATACCTAAAACAAGCGGTCTAAACTGCTGTTGACGCCTTGGTTTGAAGAAAGAGAACACTTTCTTTTCAAGAGTTGAGCAGTTTTTGTAATTGGTCATTTTATTGTAGTAGGATGCCTTTAGGAGTAGATCTTCAATCAGCGCTTTTTTATCATTACTTTTCTCGGTCTTAGCAATGATTTTATAAGGACGCTTTTCGTTTTTATCTGTTTTTTGCCCGTATCTGTGCATCACATAGTGCTTCAAAAAGTTTTCCGCATCATCGCCCAACAACTGCTCTAACAACTTGAGCTTATCTTTAACTTCTTCCTTTTCCTCCGGCAGAGAATAACGCAGAAGATAATTGCGCAATAATTCAAAATCAGTCAAGGCCTGCCCACGCGCGTTGAGTATTTCAAAAATTGTAAAGGCATCCTCATCCTCTTCTGCAACGATGTCAATGTATCGAACATCTAAAATAATCTCAAGGTATTTGGCGAGCATATCCATATCACTGCCCACTTTGTTGCGGAACCAGTTATAAAAACATATGAAGCATTTTTCGATGACAGAAGTCACTTTCGCTTGCTTCAGTAATTGACTGGCTGTGACTAGTTCTACTCCTTTCTCAAAATGGTCATTTACATTTTTGAAAAGGGTAACTACCAAGCTAGATATTGATTTGTTCGCATTTTCGGACACAATAGGGTGTGGGCGAAAACGATTATCCATGACAAAAAGTGGCTTGTTTAGTCCTTGAAAATAGTCCTTATTATTGTTTTCTGCGAAGATAAAGCCAATAGCACATAACATGATAGTCAGCGTAGAGATTCGTTGCTGCCCATCAATAATACTATAGTGATTTCTTACTCCATCTGATATGTTTTCTTTCTTAAGAACCACGCTACCGATGAAGTGGTTGTTGGTATTCTCTGAATATACTAATTCAATATCGTCCAGCAATTCTTGCCAGTTGTTGTTCGTCCAAACATACTTTCTCTGGTTCGGCGCTACATGGTACATTTTGTCGTTAAGAAGATCGTATACTTTCTCGTAACTTGCACCTAAACTCATTTTGCTCCTCCTTTATCTTTATAGAGCTTGATGAAAAACATCGGCAATAAAAGTGTTTTGTATTATTCCGCAATTCGGTACTTCATCTGTTTGCCGTCTTTGACTTTGACCAGCAGGCCGGATTCCACCATATCCCGCAGGAGCAGGATCGCCGTAGCCTGGGATACATTCAGCTCTGCTTCCACATCCTTACGGACAATATAACCCTGCTTTTTCGCCAGCTGCAGGACGATTTCCTTGCGGTCAGCTTTGTTGGTGATCTTTATCGGTGCGGTGGGAAGTTCTTTGCGCTCGCCGGCGTAATTGCTGTTGGGCAAGGTGATCTTGAAAGCATTGTCTGTAACCTCAAACTGGGGTTTCACATGACTGTCAGCATAGCTTTCGTTGATCTTCAGAATACCGGTGCCGTAGGCTTCAATCAGCTTCAGACGATAGAACACATTGGCAAGATTCTGATTGCGCAGAGCAGACACACCCAACATAATATCGTTGAAAGTCAGACCCCGGACCAAGCCGCCGATGGTCACAAATTCAATGCGGTCATCGAAGATGCTGATAAGGGTAGACCCACTGAAGCTGTAGTCCCGGTGGGTGATGGCATTGAGCAATGCTTCGCGCAGAGCTTCGCTGGGATAATCCCGCTTGTCAATGCGGTCCAGACCTGCAAATTCTGCACGGGTACGGTTGAACTGGTCGATGTAAGCATAGGCATCTTCAAGCTGGGTCAGCAGAGAACCGGTCAGTTCCTTGCGATCCCGGAATACACTCTTTTTGCTGCCGTCGAACACAGCAAGCTTAATAGTATGGACACACTGATCGGACAGCAGCATGCCCAGATTGGTATAGGTGCCGTCAGCACCGATGAT
>CAZOSH010000273.1:0-1961 GCA_964582395.1 uncultured Oscillospiraceae bacterium
TATTCTTCTCGGAGGGGTTACCACCGTCCACACCGTCAACAAAGCTCTGCAACTCGTTCTTACTTATCTTACCCGCAAGGAAATCTTTGACATGAGACAAAACATCACGTTTCCGCGTCGGCTCACTTTCTAACATACTGTATCTTTCCGGGTATTTTTCTTTGTCAAGTTTTCGGCTTTCCTCCTCAATGTCCACTCTGCCATACAGTTCCATAGCTGCATCAAATTGTTCATCTGTAAGATTGCCGGCAATATATTCTTCAAGTATTTTATCATGCTCAACATCGCCGTCATAATCTCTGATCCTTCTATCAGCAAGCACATTCTTGTAAAGCTCTCGTGCAGCAATAAGCTCTTTTCTGAGCGTTGCTCGTTCTATGCTTAACGCGTCGCCCAACTTGGCAAGAGTATTGTCGATCCAATTAAGTATCCTCTGTCCCAGTCTCGGCTTGACATTACATATCTGCATAACTTCTCTCTTATTCCTCAGCAGATAATTGCCTGCAAACTCAGCAACTACTTCATATTCCGCGTCGATATTATTATCCAACGCTTGTCCGCTCTCTTCATATTCTTTCATCTTGTCGGAAATAAGAGTCTCGCGGTCAACATTTTTTATCTTACTCATCTTTGTAAGAGCATATTCCTTGAACTCTGCATACATATCTGCTTTTTGAAGGTGATGAGTCAGTTCATGTGCAAACACCTGCATTACAGGCTTCTTGGTCTTGGCATTTACATAAATCGTTTCCGTCACCGTATCATAATATCCCGAAGTGTTTCCATCCCCGGCATACAGACGTATACGCACATTAAAAAGTCTTCTCATAAACTGAAGCGTTCTTATATCACTTTTACTCAAAGCATACGCTGTACCGTCTTTCTCGATTCCGCGTGCATCGATATCTGCCTCCCACTCGTCAGCCGTCTTCAGATAGTCGGGTTTTTCCTCCACAGTCTCATATGGTAAACTCTCATCCGCGCCCTGCTCAATTTCACTATTGCTCTTTCCCTCAACATCGGATATAATAGGGGTAGAGGATGCAGGTTTATATCCACTTATCGCATCAGGTGCACCTGATGCGTGGGATGTATTAATCTGCATTCCTTTTTTATTGCCATAAGCTTTCATTTTCTGCTACAGTGTCTCGGTCTTCCTCAACGGCAGTGATCCGTCTGATGTAAATGAATAAGGTTTTTTCATTTTTATATACAATGTTTTCTTATTCATCAACGATCTCATACAGATAATATCTGTTGCACTTTTCCTAAAAATCGGATATAATACTAGCAGGAGAATAAGAATCTGGCGTTTTGGACGTAATCGTCGGGCTATTATCAGCAAGGACGGGGTTCTGTACTCCTTTTTTGATGTATATACTTAGCTTGATATTGCCTTTTTCAGTCTTTTCCTTTACGCTTATACCGAAAAACCGCATTGGAATATGCTCCGTGCTGCATCCCACGAGAAGCATGTATGTCCTTTGCGGTTTTTCTTTTTTCAGAAAAATAGCCGTTTATCGTGATGATAAACGGCTATTTTATATTAATAAGCTTTATTCTGCAAACATTTCCGTAGAAAGATATCTGTCTCCTGTATCGGGGAGCAGCACCACGATCAGCTTTCCTTCATTTTCACTGCGCCCTGCAAGCTCAATGGCTGCGTGCAAGGCAGCGCCGGAGGATATACCGACCAATACGCCTTCCCTTTTTCCCATCATTCGGCCTGCAGCAAATGCATCTTCATTGCTTACGGCAATTATTTCATCATAGATGCTTGTATTCAACACCGAAGGAACAAAGTTTGCCCCTATTCCCTGAATCTTATGAGGCCCCGCTGTGCCTTTTGAAAGCAACGGAGATGAGGCAGGCTCAACGGCAACTATCTTTATGTCACTATTACGACTTTTAAGGTATTCCCCCACACCCGTAATCGTTCCGCCTGTGCCCACTCCTGCCAC
>CAZOSH010000274.1:0-1960 GCA_964582395.1 uncultured Oscillospiraceae bacterium
TAGGTATCCTCCGTCCCTTGGCAACCGAAGGTATTTCCCCCTCCGAAAATGCCAAAGCAAGACTTGAAGGTCTTATCGGCATCGTCGCATATAAGCACACCACCGCTCCCGAAGGCGTAACCGTTTCCGCAGGCGGAGATGTTACATTCACCTTTGTTGCAAAGAACAACAACCCCGGCAAGAAAACAGTCTCCATCACCGACACTATCCCCGCAGGTCTTACCTATAAGAGCGGTGACGGCACATTTGAAGACGGCAATGTCGCTCTCACAATGACCCTTGAAGCAGGTGAGGAAAAATCGGTCTCTTACACTGTTACCGTTGATTCTTCTGTTGCAAAGGGCACTTTAATCGAAAATGATGCCGCCTATATCAACGGCGTACATCTCAATGCAACTCCCGTGCTTGTAGGCAATACCCTTTCTTCCGAGCAGCAGAGCGGCATTATGGCAAAGCTTGAAGCTCTTGCAGAGGGCAAAAAAGACACCTACGCGCTGGCAGCAGCACTTTATAGTGATATGTCCTACACCCTTCCCTTCACCGATGCCAACGATGCAATGAAGAAGACATTCATTATCCCCGAAGGTAAGGATTACTGCAAGTTGGTCGAAGAAAGCGATTGCAAGGCCCTCATCGCAGGCAATCTCTTCGGCGGAATGTCCGATATGCTCTCCTCCAATGACCCCTGCATCAGAAATAAAGGACCTCAGACCTGTCACCTTGTTGCAGGCGATATCCTAGTGGTAAATCCTGACAAGAACTTCAGCAAATGTGAGATCTACATCTACGCAGGCAATGATATCTTTGTTACCTGCAAGGATGGTGCAATTACCAAGATAGTAGGCGCTTCTTCCACCTCCCTTATGGAAAGCACCTTGGGCTATTTCTCCTATGCGGTATATCGCCCCTCTCTCGCTTTCTGATCTGATAGCTCACTACAGACCTGCCGAAATGGCAGGTCTGTTTTTATATAAAATTGCACTATAATTATAAATATATCCTTGTATATTCAAATAAAAATACTTTTTGTGCAGTTAGTACAACTGTTGTTGCTCTTTTTAGTGCAAAACGACAAAATATATGTCTTTTTATTGACAGAAAAGGTCTTTTTTTATATAATTAATGCGTTTTGAAGAGATAAAATCTTCGTCGTGGTTATGAGAAAAACAATTGGAGTTAATTATTTTTCTCTTCAAAACTTTTTTATTTGAAAGGAGACCATTATGAGACGTATTTCCGCACTTCTTCTTGTTATCATCCTTGTTTTCTCGGTTGCCGCTTGTTCCAAGCAGCCTTCCGCTCAGGAAACTCCCGACCTACCCGACGGCGGCACATTGGTTGATAATGGCAACATTACCTATGTTCCCTACAGCACAGAATGGGAGACCGTAAACATCTGTATTTTCGGTGACGGTATCATCACCGCCAACAGCTTTGGTGATCTGGTCCGTCTTTTTGCAGAGACCGACGGCTTCACAATAGACTTTGTCAGTGCAGGCTACGACAATACGGGTAAAGCAGGACAGACCTCCAGCCTTAATCTGTACGAAACTATGCTGTGGTCATACAACTACACTCAGGTTTCGGCAATGAATGTCAATGCAAACAGCACTTCCAAGCTCAGAAATGCAATGCTTGACACCGAAAACTCTGTGGATTATTTCATCATTGACACAGGTCGCGACCGCAATGTCATCGGCTCTGATTATTTTGCAACAGGCTCTAAGCTTGCGGCAGTTGAGTGGCAGAAGTTCTATAAGGAAAACTGCCCCGACGGCAAGATCGTTCTGCTTGCTCCCCCTGCATATCAGGACGGCTCCGCAGCCTTTGATACCAAATATAAAATAACTGCAGATACCACAAGCAGCGTAAGCGAAAAAGCAAAGACCTCCGCCGCTCACGCAGAGATCATCAAGGCATATGCTCAGGAAACAGGCGCAGCGCTCAATAATGATGTCAC
>CAZOSH010000275.1:0-1956 GCA_964582395.1 uncultured Oscillospiraceae bacterium
CTCAATAGGATATCGGTGATTGACCGGCATAAGCTTATCTCTCGTTTCATTATTGGGCGCATGAAGCGAAACAGACAAAGTAAGCTGCAGATCCTCTTTGGCAAGATCATCGATCTTGGGTACAAGTCCACACGTGGACAGAGATATGTGCCTCATTCCTATATTAAGTCCTCCGGGTGCTGACACAATATTCAAAAAGTCCAAGACATTATTATAATTGTCCAAAGGCTCTCCTGTGCCCATCAGCACTATGTTTGAGACTTTTCGGCCGCTATCCTTTTCAGCAAGTAAGATTTGGCTTAAGATTTCACCGGCTGAGAGGTTTCTAGACCTTGCAGGGTCAAATGATGCACAGAATACACATCCCATCTTACAGCCCGCCTGAGTGGAAATGCATATGCTGTTCCCGTATTTGTATTCCATTAAAACCGATTCAATACTGTTACCGTCAGAAAGACCAAAAAGATATTTAATTGTTCCATCCTTGGCAGAAACCTGCTTTCTTAAAAGCTGCGGCATTTCAATAAAACAGCACTCGTTAAGTCTTGCTCTCAGGTCCTTTGAAAGATTGCTCATCTCATCAAAGGAAGCAACACCCAATGATAGCCATTTGAAAATCTGACCCGCTCGGTAAGAAGGCTCTCCCATTTCCTTAAGAAATACCGACAGCCTTTCAGGTGTCATTGAACTGATACAAATCTTTTGACTCATTTTTATTTCCTATCCAAAACTGCAATAAAGAATCCATCACAATTATTTATGTGCGGCAACAAGGTGACAAACCCATCGCAAGAACCGCAAATATTATTAGTGAATGATACAAGTTTAAAATCTTTTTCTTCCGATAAAAAGTGATTAATGATATTTTCATTCTCGTCCTTGAGTATGGTACAAGTTGAATAAACCAATCTGCCGCCTGATTTAAGATATTTTGCAGCATTCTTAAGTATGCTGTATTGTATCTCCGGAAGAAATTTGATTGATTCTTCCGATTTATACCTGATATCGGGTTTCTTTCGTATTATTCCCAAGCCTGAACAAGGAACATCGCATATTATTCTGTCAGCTGATCCAATGAGCTCTCCTGCTGTTACGGAAGAATCTGCCGCGGCAGCTTCAATTATGTCGACTCCATATTTTTTTGCATTATCGGCTATTATCTCAGCCTTATGGAGATGCAGATCAAAGGATAATACCCTACCTTTATTTTCCATATTCTGTGACGCTATAAGGCTCTTACCGCCGGGTGCTGCACACATATCGATAACAGTATCTCCGGGTTTAGCGCCAAGCAACGATACTGCAAGTTGCGATGCAATATCCTGAATATAAAACAAGCCTTCCTTAAACTCATCCATAAGATGCAGCGGCTCATCCGATTGACAAAGCAAGGCGTTCTCCAAGCCTGCGACTTGAGAAACCACAACACCTTTTTTACTCAAGATTTTTGAGAGCTTATCAACTGTTGTTTTTAATGTATTTACTCTGATATAAAGAGGAGCGGTTAAATTATTTGCCTTTAAAAGACCCTCGCATTCTTCTATGCCATATTGAGAAATCAGTTTTTCAATAAGCCATTCAGGATGACTGTATGCAACTGACATATATTTTACATTGTCGTTTTTGTCAGGAGTCGGAAGATGATCTTTTTCGGCACAGATTTTTCTTAAAACTGCATTTGCAAAAGATGCTGCGCGAGGATTAGCGTGTTTCTTGATCAATGAAATCGTTTCATTGACTGCAGCAAACATAGGCACTCTATCCATAAAGATAATCTGATACGCACCACAACGCATTGCATCAAGAACCTGCGGCATTATCTTTTTAAGTCTTATTGAGCTGTATTTAGAAATGTAAAAATCAAGCAGCATCATATTCTGCATAACGCCATAGGTGATTGCAGATGCAAGTGCTGCATCTTCCCTTGACATTCCCGCAAGTTCCTTTTTAAGTAGC
>CAZOSH010000276.1:0-1946 GCA_964582395.1 uncultured Oscillospiraceae bacterium
CCCCACAGATTCCCTTGCCTCACTGACTTCAAAATCTTTAAACGGTACATTTGGCATCGCAAAGGATCAGGTTTTTATATGCTTTGATCCATACTATTTCTCAACTCAATTCAGTGAAAGCATAACTGTATATCTCCCACTTGCCCCATTCAAAACTTTGTTGATCGAGCAAGCACATAAATAAGCAATATCAAAATCTGTAAAGTTATTTTTCATTACATCTGTGGAGCGTAATCAGCATAATGAGTGAAGTATCTGTAAGCAACATTTCGCTGTCATTCGGCGAAGATGAAATACTGAAAGACCTGTCATTTGGTGTCTTTCCCTCTGAAAAGGTTGGTCTCGTAGGCCCAAACGGCTGCGGAAAGTCCACCCTTTTAAAGCTGATTGCAAAAGTCCTTCTGCCTGATAACGGACAGATATCCATTCCAAACGGCAGAACTATAGGATTACTTGAGCAGCTCCCCGACTATCCCAACGATGTCACCGTGCGACAAGTGCTTTGGAGCGCATTTGACCGCATAGAAAAGATGGGCGAAAAACTCAAAGAAATGGAAAATGCAATGGCCAAAGGACAGCATATCAATATGCATTCCTATGGTGAACTGCAGAATGCTTTTGAAAACTACGGCGGCTACGAGCTTGACGTACAATATAATATGATGACCAATGGTCTGCATATCCCCCAGGAGATGCAGGACAGATCCTTTACGAACTTGTCAGGCGGAGAAAAGACCCGCGTTAATCTGGCAAGGCTTATGCTATCGGGTACGGATATTCTTCTTTTGGACGAGCCTACAAACCATCTTGATATTGATTCCATTGAATGGTTGGAAAACTGGCTGCTTACTTTCAAGGGCTCAGCCATTATTGTCTCCCACGACAGATATTTTTTAGACAAAGTAACCACCCGCACTTTGGAGCTTTATGATAAAGCAATAGTTTCCTGGCCCGGCAATTACTCATATTTTGCCGAGCGACGCGACGAGCTTGCTGCTCAGCTTGAAGCCGCAAAGCGCCGTCAGGACAAAGAAATCGCCAGACTTTCGGAAATAAGCGAGCGAATGAAAGGCTGGGGTATGGGCAACAAAAAGGTTATGAAAAAGGCCTTTGCCATTCAGCGCCGCGTCGAAAGAATGGAACGCATAAAGACTCTCAAACGTGAGAGAAAAATGACAAGTCGTTTCACCGAGGCTGAACGTTCGGGCGATGAAGTATTTAATATCGAAGGATTAACCATTGGCCACGGTAGCCGCAAGCTGATTAAAGAGTTCTCTGCCCTTGTATTGCGTGGTGAGAGAATTGCCATAGTGGGGCCCAATGGTTGCGGAAAAACAACTATGCTGGAGGTAATAATGCGGGAGCAATCTCCCCTCTCCGGATATATATATGAAGGAACAGGTGTCAAAAAAGGTTATCTTCCTCAGGTTGTGCATTTTGCTAACCCCTACCGAAACATATTAGACACTATGCTCTATGAAACAGGTGCTTCGACTCAGCAGGCTCGCGACCGCCTTGCAGTATATGACTTCCGCGGCGATGAAGTATTCAAAGAGGTCTCTGTTCTTTCAGGCGGTGAGAAAACCCGTTTACAGCTTTGCCTGTTTATGGGCAAGAGCGTAAATACCCTCTTTCTTGATGAGCCCACCAACCACCTTGATATACTTTCACGCCAATGGGTAGAGGATGCCATTGATGAGTATTCCGAAACACTGATATTCGTCTCTCATGACCGATATTTTATTGACCGTTTTGCTACCCGAATTTGGCTTGTTGAAGACGGAAAGATCACCGATTTTGATGGTGGATGGGAAGCACTGCGCGATATGCTGCGCCGAAGAGAAATAGCAGAAAAGGCAGCAAAGCAAAACTCTCCCGCAGTTAAAAAATCTGAATCACCCAAAAAGCCAACATCCAAAGCCGCTCAAAAAGAAAAAAAGCAGATC
>CAZOSH010000277.1:0-1898 GCA_964582395.1 uncultured Oscillospiraceae bacterium
TGTTCCTTTCTTCAAGAGATCTGCAGATAGGCAGAGGCGAGCCCGTTCAGGATACCGCCCGCGTTCTGTCAAGATATCTTGACGGTATTATGATTCGTACCTTCGAGCAGAAGGAAGTGGAGATGCTGGCTGAGTATGGCTCTATTCCCATCATCAATGGTCTTACCGACTATTGCCATCCCTGTCAGGTCCTTGCCGATCTTATGACCATTCGTGAGCATAAGGGAATGCTTAAGGGCAAGAAGCTTTGCTATATCGGCGACGGCAATAATATGGCAAACTCCCTTATCGTCGGTGGCATAAAGATGGGTATGAGTGTTGCTATCGGCTGCCCCGATGCATATCAGCCCGATGCTGAGATCATGAAGTGGGCAAAGGAAAACGGAGATTTCCTTTGCACCTCCGATATTTTTGAAGCCGCAAAGGATGCAGATGCCGTCTACACCGATGTGTGGGCATCTATGGGTCAGGAAGGCGAAGCCGCAGAGCGTCAGAAGGTATTTAAGTCCTATCAGGTCAGCACCGAACTGATGAAGGTTGCAAAGAGCGATGCTATGGTACTTCATTGCCTACCTGCTCACAGAGGTGAAGAAATTACCGAAGAGGTATTGGAAGCCCACGCAAACGAAATATTTGATGAGGCAGAGAACCGCCTGCACGCACAGAAGGCAGTTCTTGTTAAGTGTATGGCTTAATTATCAAGGCGCAGGGGAATCCCTGCGCCTTTAAGTAAAAATCCCCATTAAGGAGACATAATATGCCACTCAGTAAAGATATAAAAAAGGTACTTGTCATAGGTTCGGGCCCTATCGTTATAGGTCAGGCTGCAGAGTTTGACTATGCGGGCGCGCAGGCTTGCCGTGTTCTCAAGGATGCGGGTGTTAATGTTGTGCTTGTCAACTCCAACCCTGCTACCATTATGACCGATAAGGCTCTTGCCGATGAAATTTACCTTGAACCTCTGACCTTGCAAAGTGTAAAGCGCATTATCGAAAAGGAAAAGCCCGACGGTATTTTAGGCTCTTTGGGCGGTCAGACGGGACTTACTCTTGCTATGCAGCTTTCCAAGGAAGGCTTTTTAGATAAAATGGGTGTCAAGCTTTTGGGCACCAATGCAGAAACCATAGACAGGGCAGAGGATAGAAAACTCTTTAAAGAGATGATGGAATCCATCGGTCAGCCCTGCATTCCCTCCGATGTTGCCAATACTGTAGAGGATTGCCTGAAGATAGCCGAGAAAATAGGTTATCCCGTCATTGTTCGTCCTGCTTTTACCTTGGGCGGCAGTGGCGGCGGTGTTGCAAACAATAGGGAAGAGCTTGAAATAATTGCCGCAACGGGTATTGATCTTTCTCCTATTTCCCAGGTGCTGATCGAAAAGTACATCTACGGGTGGAAGGAGATCGAGTTTGAGACTATGCGCGACTCTACCGGTGATGCGGTAGCTGTCTGCAGCATGGAAAATGTGGACCCGGTCGGTGTTCACACGGGTGACAGTATAGTTGTTGCGCCCGCTCTTACTCTGTCGGAGCATGACTATGAAATGCTTCGTCAGGCATCACTTAAGATCGTCAGCGCATTGGGAATCATCGGCGGCTGCAACTGTCAGTTCGCTTTAGACCCTCATTCCTCACAGTACGCGGTTATTGAGGTCAATCCCCGAGTTTCCCGTTCTTCTGCCTTGGCAAGTAAGGCGACCGGTTATCCCATTGCAAAGGTGACCACCAAGCTTGCTCTCGGTTATACCCTTGCAGAGATAAAAAACGAAAAAACAGGCAAAAGCTGTGCAGGCTTTGAGCCTCAGGTTGAATATATTGTCTGTAAGTTCCCCAAATGGCCCTTTGATAAGTTCGTAGGAGCAAGCCGTAAATTGGGTACACAGATGAAGGCTACGGGCG
>CAZOSH010000278.1:0-1333 GCA_964582395.1 uncultured Oscillospiraceae bacterium
GAAAAATATGTGTTATAATGCTTTGGCAAGATAAAAATACAAAATGTGTTCTTGCGCCTGTTAAACGAAAATACCATCCTTTTGGGAGATGTAATATGAGATCATACGAAGAGAAAGAAAATCAGGGCGAGAGCCGCGGCGGCAAGCGTGCGACCAAACCTTCAAAAAAGCGGATAATCCGCACTACCCTGCTCTGTGTTTTGGCGGCGGCTTTGCTGGCGGCACTTATATTCGGTATATATTGGGCAGTAAGATTTATCGTTGACCCCGAGCCTTATCAGCCCCCTTCCGGCTACAAGCCTGTAAGCGACGATCTCGATGATCCGGACGATCCCGATGATCCCGATGACCCCGATGATCCTGTAACCGAGGACAAAAAGCTTAAGAGTGATTTCTTCACTTTCCTTATCGGCGGCACCAACGACGGATATAATGTTGACACTATCATGGTCGGTTCAATAGATATGAAGACCCTTGAGTGCAACGTCATATCCATTCCCCGTGACAGCATGATCGATACCGACGCAAAGATCAAGCGTATCAACGGCACTTACGGCAGAGTGGGAATGGAAGGCGAAGGCGGCCTGCTTTATGCGGTTTGGGGCGTTACGGGAATCTATCCTCAGTATTATTGCCTGGTCAATATGAAGACATTTATTGAGATAGTCGATATCATCGGCGGCGTTGACTTTGACGTTCCCTATGATATGTATCACAAGGATCTCGATCCCGATTATCACATCGACCTCAAGGCGGGTTATCAGAACTTAAGCGGCAAAGAGGCGCTCCAGCTTGTCCGCTTCCGCGGTACAAAGCTTAACGATTTCGGAAGGATCAATGTTCAGAAGGATTTCCTTACCGCAATGCTCAAGCAGGTCAAGAACAAGTTTACCGTTGATAAGGCAACCACCATCATCAATACCGCATACAAGAGCCTTAAGACCAATATGCCCCTTGATGATATGCTTTATTTCTATACCGAAGCTCTGCGTAAAATGAATCTTAACGAAAATATTCATTTCTACACCATTCCCTACCTCGGTACAGGAAAATACAACGGACAAGATTATGTCTATATCGATGAGGCGGGCGCTCTGGAGCTTATAAACAAGACCATCAATCCCTACACCACAGATCTCACCGAGAAAGATTTGTATGTACAGGAGTTGTATGACAAACTGGGCGTGGACATTGATAAGTGGTAAATTGAGTCTTTCGCCACGAATACATCGTAATGGTCGCTCGCCGTGCAGATAGCACTGTCTTCGCTCCCATTACTCGTCTCGCGACAAAATCCATCAATTTACCGCGCCTTGTACAGAGCGAGGATATA
>CAZOSH010000278.1:1343-1880 GCA_964582395.1 uncultured Oscillospiraceae bacterium
AATTAAATCGAATATTTCGAACTGAATATTTTAAATAGCCGTTGCGCCGTACTGTGGGCACAACGGCTATTATTTTCTCTCTACTTGCGAAGGAATAAAGGGTTATGCTATAATGTAAAAAACAGCAAAAAATGCCGCTTTTGCGGATAGAGACAGGATATTTTTATGAAAAACAGGCTAAAACGGGAACTTACCGAGTTCAAAATACTACTCAGGTCCATACCCACCACAGTTGTGACTTTGTTTGTTGTCAGCGTTATCTCTATGAATCTGCTTGCCAACAAGACACTTTTGCAGCTTGATTGGATAGCCCTCGACGGAGGCATACTCATTTCGTGGTTGTCCTTTATGTGTATGGACATCATCACCAAGCATTTCGGGCCCAAGGCATCCAACGGAATCTCCATTCTTGCGGTAGCGATAAATCTGCTTACCTGCTTGATCTTCTTTGTTGCATCTGCCGTCCCCTCCAATGCGGGAGATTTTTCCGCTTTTGACGGCATCTTCGGCGGCACCTGGTTTATTCTGTTGGGAAGC
>CAZOSH010000279.1:0-1877 GCA_964582395.1 uncultured Oscillospiraceae bacterium
CAGAAGCTTCCATTTGTTTTAATTCATCTGTGTTCATGTCAATATACACCTTGTCGGGAAAGATGCACAAGCGGGTATTCACCGTGGCAAACTGCTTTCTGCCGGGGGAAATGATTCCCATCGCCTTGCCGTCAAAGGTGACATTGCCGTTTGCATAAACAAGCAACAGCCTGCCGTTATGCTCATACATATCGGTTATTCCGCTCTCATCACTGTATGTGGCAAAAGGTTTGCTCTGTGTCAAGGTGGGATAGTTCTCTGTCGTCAGCCCCAAACTGTCCCGCAACTGCCCTTCTTTGAAATTCTCGGTTCTGTTCAATCCCGAAAAGCCGCTGAGTTTTTTAAGTTTCTTTTTGATCGAATAAGATAATTTAGGAAAATACATTTTAAATCACCTTCCAATTAGCCGCGGTATCGGGCAAATTATTTCGGCGGAAGCGGGCGCGGGCATCTCTGTATGCCTCGTTAAACAGCACCGTATCATTGGAATAAAGGGTGCTGTCGCGGTTTGCCACATCTATCATCGCCATAAGATAAAAAATGTAGATATCCTCATCGGGCGCAGGCATAAGCAATTCTCTGTCATCAGGAAAAGGATCTTTTTCCCGCGGCTTGCCCATCAGCTCGGCAATATCCCCATCAAGGGTGCATACCCAGGCACTTTTTGTTTCTTCCTCTATACTGTTCGGTCTTAATTCATCCGCTCTGCGGATAGCTTCTTTTATTGTCATTTTTCTTCTTCCTTTCTGTTTGAATATAAAAATAAAAAAGGCGCGGCAAAAGAAGAGGCTCTGCCCCTGCTTTGCCGTGCCGTGTCACGAATTGTTTCCGCGGTAATGTTTGATTTTACAATATAGTTCTTTATTCGATTGTGACAAATATATCACAATCAAATGCTCTTATCTTGTTTATACTACATTGTGACCTTTAGGTCACAATCCTTAAATAATCGTCCGCTTGCGGACACCGCAACTTGCGCCATTGGCGCAAACTTCACTGCGAAGCAACTTCACTTGTCTTTAGACAAGCTTCACTTTTGCACAGCAAATACTTCACTGCGAGCATAGCGAGCCTACCTCCCCTTGTAAAATCAGTTCGCTTTTGCTATACTTATCTCAACGAAAATCTCACTTTGGAGGGTATTATGAAAAGACTTACGGCGGCATTATTGCTCATTACCCTTATTCTTTGCCTTTGCGCCTGCGGAGAAAGCAAAGAGCCTGAGGAAATTGCAGATGTTCCCAATATCGACCACAATATCCTTGATGCCGACAGGCATCTGGGCAACAGTTATGAAAACTATTCCTCCGAGGACACTCTGCTGGTGGAATACGGAAACCGCATTTACCACGCCTATAATTCACAGCACGAAATAATGGAATACTGCACCGCCAATGACAAAGAAAGATCTCTCGGCATTTACGGCACCAACCTCAGTGTGTACAAAAACGTACTGTACTATATCTCCGAAGACAGTCTTTCTATCCACGCTTTTGATCTTGCAACCAACACTGATTCTATGTGGATAACAGGCGAAAACGTGGAATCAAGGTTATCTGAAAAAACCAATCAAAATCTCTTAATTAAAGATCTTTTTGTAGGGAACTTTGGTATCTGCTTTATTCTTGGCGCTCCAAACAACTATTTAATTCATCTTGATTACGATAAAAATGTTTTAAACTCATTTTTTGCTTCACCCTCTGACCACGCGCAGTGTGTAATCGCAAGCAATTCAAAGCTTTATATAACCCGAATTCTACCTTCTGCATTGGTAGTTTATAACCTAAACGATAAATCATCGACAGTCATACAAACCGAAGACTCCTTGCGTTACCCCTTTTTCCATTGTGGCAACAACACCATATATCTATGGAATT
>CAZOSH010000280.1:0-1871 GCA_964582395.1 uncultured Oscillospiraceae bacterium
AGGGCTTAAAAACCTTTTAAAACACAATTTTCCTGACAAAACTATTTATGCCGTAGGAGATATCTCTAACACTTACAGTTTTATGGAAGATTCTGCTCCCGACATTATAAACGATGAAGAATACAATGGGGCTTTGGCAATAATACTTGACAGTGGCTCCTCTTCCCTTATCAGCGACAAGCGATATACTTTGGCAGAAAAGACGATTCGAATCGACCATCATATTTTCTGCGAAGAAATTGCCGATATTGAAATCATTGACAACAGCTATGAAAGCTGTTGCGGACAGATTGCTGATTTTGCGCGCAGTTGCAATTTAAAGCTCAATCCTCTTGCGGCAAAATCCTTGTACACCGGTATGATAACCGATTCGGGAAGATTCCGCTATGATTCTACTACTTCACGGACATTGAGTCTTGCATCATGGCTTTTGGAACAGCCCTTTGATACCAACGAAATATTCAGATATCTCTATGCCGATGAGTTTGAAAATAAAAAGCTCAAAGCTAAGTTTATTCTTAAGGTTAAGTTTACCCCTGCAAATGTGGCATATATATACACAGATCTTGAAGAGTTCCGCTCATACAATTTGGACACCTTTACCATCTCCCGCGGTATGGTAAATACTATGGCAGATATAAAGGGTGTTGATATTTGGGTCAACTTTACCGAAACAGAAAACGGTATTCTCTGTGAGCTTCGCTCATCAAAATACAATATCAATCCTATTGCAGTTAAGTATGGCGGCGGCGGTCACCATAAAGCAAGCGGTGCAACACTCAAAGATAAGTCCGAAGCAATGGCAATGCTACAAGACCTTGACAAATTGACAGGTGATGAATAATGAATACACAAGTTAAAAAGAATATTCTCGAAAAGATAAAAAAGTATGATCGCATTCTCATATTCCGCCATGTTCGACCTGACGGTGACTGCGTAGGCGCTACAAAGGGGCTTAAAGAGATTCTTAAACTCTCTTTTCCCGAAAAGCAAATATACCTAATTGCGCAGGATATCCCCCAATACCTCGAGTTTATGGGAGAAGATGATACAGAAATTGCAGAAGAATTATATAAGGATGCTTTAGGCATAGTTCTTGACACTGCATCGGAAGCCCGCATTTCAAACAAGAACTACAAACTCTGTAAGGAGCTTATAAAGATCGATCATCATATTGATATGGAGCCCTATGGCGATATTTCGTGGGTGGAAGAAGATAAATCTTCCGCTTGCGAAATGGTAGTTGAGTTCTATGATACCTTCAGAAATGAGCTTAAAATCAATTCTGAAGCAGCTACACATCTCTATACAGGTATGGTCACAGACTCGGGAAGATTTAAATTCAGCGGTGTAAACGGTGATACAATGCGCCACGCAGGAGTTCTGCTTGATGTTGGTGTTGATACGGATATTCTTTTTGCACGTTTATACCTTGAGGCTTTTGAATACCTGAAGTTCAAGGCTCACATATATGAGAAGATGCAGATAACAGAAAACGGTGTTGCTTACATCTATATCGATCAAGAAATGCAAAAGCGTTTCGGCCTTACTCTTGAATCGGCCAGCGCTTGTGTGGGATGTCTTGATTCGATACGCGGATGTATTTGTTGGATCGCATTTATAGAAAACGGTGATGAGGAAAACTCTATTCGCGTACGACTTCGTTCCCGCTTTGTCCACATAAACAGTGTTGCCGAAAAATATCGCGGCGGCGGTCACGCCTGCGCAAGCGGCGCTACGGTTTACGGCAAGGACGAGGTAGACGCGCTTCTCAAAGATGCCGACGAAAAGGTAAAAGAATACAAGGAAACACACGAGGGTTGGTTATGAGAATATTGATAACTAATGATGACAGCGTTTCGGCAACTCAG
>CAZOSH010000281.1:0-1855 GCA_964582395.1 uncultured Oscillospiraceae bacterium
GGTTCGAATCCCACCGCTTCCGCCAAAAGACCGCAATTTTCACGAATTGCGGTCTTAAATTTTATATTATTTGCATTACACTTAACTTGATTAAATAACTTATTAAGGAGATGTAGATTTTGAAAAGCGAATATAGATCTATTATGTGTATTGATTTTGAAAATTCAGTAGAAAAGCTGTCTGTACTGCCAATCGGAAGCAAACTTGATATATTATCCTTACCCGACATTGACGATGAAGTATGGCCAGAAGCATATATTGATAGAAAAGAAGAAAGCATGTGGCTATTAACAGATGTTACGCACAAATATATGGACGAATCCGAGATACCTGAATCTGTATTTAATCAAATGAGTTTAGAAATGAACTCCAGTGAAGATTATGAGGTAATCATTAATAACACAAATTATCAGATTGTAATAAGAGAAGATATCAATTATAAATCAGTAAACAGTTTATGGGAAAGAGTAAGAAAGGATTTTTTTGAATACTATAATGCTATTACAAGTCAGCATTTGGTAGATAAAACAAAACAAAGAATTAAAAGCATTTTACCAGTTTATGAAAGAGCTAAAAACCTTATTATCCTTGAATTAGACAGTTTTTCAAAAGAAGTGAATGCTACTCAGTGCTGCATTATAGATATCAGCGGTCGAACCAAAGACATAGATAGTATTGAGGAAAAAGTCTATAGAAAAGCAATATTAAGCAGTCAGGTGTTTGAAAAATTTGATGATATTGCAGGCGTCAGAGTAGTCTGCGAATATATTTCAGACGTCTATTTTTTATTGGATTATATAAAAGAAAATCCACTTATTCATATTATTGAGATAGATGATAAGATAGAAAAGCCTACTACAGAAGGCTACCGTGGAATTCATATTATTGTTAAAGTAGATGTCTATTATAAAAAACAGTTACACAAAGATATAAAAGTAGAAGTTCAGTTGCGCACCTCTTTTCAAAATGGATGGGCTATGAAGACACATAAACTAACATATAAGAGAAAAGGTGAGCTATCACATGAAATAGCAAATCAGATGAAGATTCTTAGCGATTCGTTATATGAAGCCGATTCAAAAGCTCAGGAATTAAGGAATCTTATTGATGCAAGCAAGGAGTAAAATACAGTTCACAAACGAAGATTTCTAAATCATCGAGTACAACACAACAAAGGGGTGAACGATTCGTTCACCCCTTTCGCTATCCCTTTCTCACCCAAGCGCATAACTCTATCAGCATCGGTTTAAGTTTTTTATTTTATTGGAGAGAACAAAGCGTTATTCGTTGATTTTTTGCGGTTTGGGCGGTATCATAATAATATGTGATAAGAAAGGAGCAACCAAAATGGCGCAGGCGGGCAAAGCAAAGCTTAATATTCTCACCCTTGCCTTTTTGCTTGTTCAGGCTGGGCTCTATGCTATTATCCTGACAAGCAGCGGCGCTTTGCTTGTGGCGGCTGAATACACCGCTGTGGTGCTGTGCTTTCTTTTTGCGCTGCTCCATATAAAAAAACGGTGCTCTGCTCCTGATTGCGGGGTTGGGCTTTACGGTTGTTGCCGATTATTTTCTTGTTGTTGCCGTGCCCCAACAAAAGCTTTGGGGAATGATAGCCTTTCTCATTACCCAAACCCTCTATGCCATAAGGCTTACGGACAAAAGCAAGGATAAAACTCTTGTGTTTGTCCGTATAGGGCTGACCGCGGCGGGGGTATTGCTTGCCGGAGCGGTGCTGGGCAAAAATACCGATGCTTTAGCCATTGTTTCGGTCTGCTATTACATCAATCTTATAATGGTTGTAGTTAGTCGAAACAGTTGATATATCAACTGTTTCGACGCCAAATCTTTGATTTGG
>CAZOSH010000282.1:0-1852 GCA_964582395.1 uncultured Oscillospiraceae bacterium
ACGAAACCCCTCAGTCAAAATCTACGATTTTGACAGCTCCCCTTAGCAGGGGAGCCGAGATTGCGGCAATCGCCGAAATTGTTCATTATTCAAAGTATTTAAAACAAAAAAGAAGCGCCGTGCAAAACGCTCTCTGTAGCCGTTTTGCACGACGCTTCTTTTGGTTAGGAAGACCAATTTAGAAAATGAACTTTTTACATTTAATAAAAATACGGGTTTATACGGACGGATAAACATTGTGTTATTTAACCACCTCCCATATTTTGAGATCATTGCCACATTTCCTGAGCCATCTTTTCAATTTGCTCATCGGTACAGTCCATCACTCCGTACTGATAGCTTCTCCATATCTTTCCGGTCAGGTCTACGGCTTCATCTCGGTTGTATACGTTTACTGTAACCATACACTCCTTTCGCTCTCCCATAACGCTTGTATAATATCTCAGGGTGAAATCCTTATGCAAACGGTCAACATACATATTGTAGACCTTGTCGGGATAGCGTTCACGAAGGGGAATCATATATCCTCCATCATAGTTTTCAATAGTGAAATCATCTATGGAAAGATAAACCCTTCCCGTTGTTGCATCGGTTACTGTGAGATCACCCTCAAAGCGATAACGAACATCATTGCGATAGACATTTACCTTTTCGCCCACAATGGTCAGCTTGACATTTTTATATTGCTCCGTATCGTCAAAATTGTACCACATAACTGCATCGTAGGTGGCGTTGACACTTGTGGATATTTTTCCCATATAGCCGCCCATAAACAAGCAACATATCATAGCCGCAATAAGAAGTATTGCTGCGGTGGAAACGCGGTAGCTGTTGCGGATAGCCGTGTAAACACTGCCTCGCGCCTTTGCCTTTTTTATGGCGGGGAAATATGTCTTACGCTCAAGCAATCTGTTTGCATCAGCCTTGAAGGATTGATCGGTTTTGAGTATCAGGCGCTGCGCGGCTGCCTGAAGCTCAGCATCGGTAAGATTTTTACTCATTTGCAATCTCTCCTTCCTCAGAAAGTTTTTCTTTCAGCTGCTCTCTGGCTCTCCAGATAAGCATCTGCGCGGCGCTGTATGACATTTCCATTATTTTCGCCACTTCTTTTACACTGTAGCCCATACCAAACCTAAGTAAAACGGCTTGGCGGTCTCTCGGAGGAAGTGATGCAATGGCATCTTCTACGGGGTTATCACCGGGGAAGGACATCGTCGCACCTATTTCGGTAACATCGTCTATGGGCGTCTCTCTCCGCCGCATCTGAGCTTTGCGTATATCAAGAGCCTTTCGCTCCACCGTAAGTAATACAAAGGTGGAACAACCAAACCCTCCTACCCGCTCGATCTTATCAATGTTAATGAACAGTGACTAGCATGCCTGCTGTACTGCGTCTTCTGCGTCGCGCTCGTTTCTCAGTATTCGCAAAGCGGTGCTCATCATAGCATCATAATAACGCTCGAAAAGATTTTCGAACTTCTGCGTTTTACTCTGCTTGTCACGTTCGCCCATAAGTGCGCCTTTCTATAACCGAGCACACTGAAACACACCGCAGAGATGCGGAAAACATCAATGTATTCGGTATACCTCGAGGTGAAGGGTGTCTGCCCGTTCCGGATACGGGTAAATCAAGTTCGCTCCGGCTTTCGGAGTGATTGACAGGCGCATCAGGCGATTATGATGCACTTTTCCGAAGATGCCACATTAATATTTGCCGAGGGCAAATACTTGATTGCGAGCGAAGCAAAACCTTGATTTGTAAATTGATGTATTTCGCGCTGAGACCGTAGGGGCGAGCATTGTGTCAAGTGTAACATCGTCCACACCAGTGTAAGGACATAGTCCACAACTT
>CAZOSH010000283.1:0-1840 GCA_964582395.1 uncultured Oscillospiraceae bacterium
TCGGTCAAAAATGCGGAAGGATACAACAAGCAAAACAAGGTCATTGCATTGGGTTGTCCTTCTTTTACAGCGAAATTGAGTCTTGCACTCGGAAAACGCTTTTCGCCCGAATAGAAATAGTGAACATCCTTTTCGGCAGTATTCTTTGCAAGTTTACCAACAGTCTTGCGTTCAGCCTCATACGAAACCATAGAAGCGATCATACGAGGGACCATTTCCCACGCAGAGAACACCAAAACTTTAGAGAAGTTTTCTATGTTTTTATAAGGGCTTTTAGCACCAGGCATATAATACGGTTTTGAAGGTGGAACCCATAACAACAACTCGGCATTATTGGCAAGAGCGTGTTGTTTTAACACCTCAAGACGAGCGTTACCGCTTGGGATGTTTTCGTAATTATTAATCTTGGTGCGGTTAATCCATAAAGCGTCTTTATTGACCTTGTTAGCCTCGTTTGGATTCTTTTTGAAATAGTTTTCAATATGCCGCTTTAACTGATAGTCACGCATAAATGACATCAGATAAGGTGTTGATTTTATGTAATCAATGGGCACGCGGAAAGGCGCACCAATTTCATCTAATAGCTTTTGAGCAGAGATATAAGATTTAATATCCTGCTCCAACACATCAACGGGATTTTTAACAGAATTATCGTCAATAATATCAGCGTTTTCGGTGGCGGAGATTCGTTCAGTACGGCACACCTTGCTATACATTGCATCCTCTGCCGCCTCTTTAGCCGCAAGAACAGTAGTATCACCGGCCGTAAGTTCTTTGAGTTTTACCGAATATTCATTCCATACTGTTTTAAAAGAATCCTGTTCTCCTTGACCGATGTTGAGGAAATTCATTACATCCAAGAACTCAGAATAATGCTCGTCCACCTGAGAATCATCAATTTCCTCCAAAGTAGAATACATCTTATACGGAGTCGCCGAAAGTAAAAGCATACGAACATTATTGGAACTGAAAAACTTGTTTGCAAGCATTCCTGTTTCAGATTCTGGGTCGGAGTTAATAAGATATTTAAATCGCTGGAATTCATCCATAACTACAAGGTCGGGTTCCAACTTGTCCAAACTTATTTTTGAGAACATAACACGCAGTTTGCCAATAGCGGTTGTGTTATTTACGCGCTTCATCCCGTTCTCACGAATAGCGATACACAACTCAACAATAGCATCAAGATATTTTGTGCCATCCGGCTGAATCTCGTTCAAAGCCATTTCGCTCTTTTCAAGCATATACCGGAGATACTGCCCATTTGACTTGTCATCGCATTTTAAGACTTCTTTTTCATAAAAGTCACGATACCAATCCCAAGCCGCCGTTGCCCAGTCAATCATTGCAACTTCAAGCTCAGCAAGGTACTCCTGAAGCATGGAGATTCTGCGAAGTATTGCAAACATTAATGCTCTCTCGCTAACAGTACCTGCTCCTACCGTAATTCTAAAAGAAGTATCAGGAGTTAGCGGAATAAGCTGAATATAACGGCTCAATAGATCCTGGTCGTTTTCTTGATTAAAAATGTTCAAGTGTTGCATTGAAAGACGAGAAGAATTCATGCTCTCAGTACGCAATTCACTTGTGATACGAAGTTTGTTTAGGTTCTGCTCGGCAATCGCAGCATTGGAACAGATATAAACCACTTTAACAAGGTTATCTCCGGTTTCTTTTTGCATAACGGCAAGTTTTGCAACTGTGCCGCGAGCAATTAAGGTCTTGCCTAAGCCTACTTCGTCAGAAACCAACACACGACGTTGACCGTTTCTAAAAAGATGGTCGATGCGGTTGACGGTAGCCTTTTGGAAATCCTTTAAGCCGGACATAATATTTTGCT
>CAZOSH010000284.1:0-1837 GCA_964582395.1 uncultured Oscillospiraceae bacterium
TGCTGTTGGCGTCTTGGATATACTGATTGATGAAAAATCCCCTGATGCCGCCGTTTTAAAATATCTTGCTTATGAGCAGGATAAGTTGGATAAACTTCTTGAAAATCCGAAACTTTTTAAGACTCCTATTGTAAGAAACGGTAAGCAAGCAACAATAGGCTACTGTCCGGATATTTGGGAGAAATGGGAATAATATAATACTTGAAAGAAACATTATATTGTGGTATTATGATTATATATGCCGTATATGATGTTTTTTTCTTTTGTAAAGGAAGGGTTTATGAAAAGGATCACTGCTATAATTCTATGTCTGTGTATGATGGCTGTTTTTCTGCCTGAAATGAAGGCAGAAGCTATTGCTGTGCCGGTTTCTACAGTTAAGATAGGTCTTAGCTACGGTGACAACGGTGTGCCAGCCGCGAAGCTTCAGAACGTGTCGGGACATAGCACAGGATTTCAGATTGGCTTCTATAACAGCTCCAATTCTTTTTGGCAGTTGTACAGTACAAACGAGAGTCAGATTACAATTCTCAAAGATAAAGCTATGTGGATCACCAGCTCCAATGATTACTATGATGTAAAGCCTTCCTCACATAAATATTACATCGGAAGCTATCATCTTCAGCTTGATGAGTCATATTCCGATGCAAGCTCTGCAATGTCGCTTGCAGGAATATTCACTGCAATGGGATATCAGGCTTTTCCGGCATTTATAAACTCGAAATTCAGACTTAGAATAGGTGAGTTTCTGACAGTTGATGCTGCTACCGAAGCGCTTAAGAAATTAACATCTTCAACCGGTATGAACTTTAATGTTGTGGGTAACAGCACAACCTGCTATACAGTCACCGTAACCGGTACGGACAGAATACTGTTTGAAATTGATTCCCATAGTCAGCCTTTGGGAATTCAACCTAATTCAAAAGAAACCTGGTATAACAAGTATAAGTATTATGGCGGTTTTGAGTTCAGACGAGTGTACGGTAACGACTTGACCGTTATTAATATCGTCGAAATGAATGATTATGTTAAGGGAGTTATTCCATACGAAATGAGTCCCAGTTGGCATGCTGAGGCGCTCAAAGCACAGGCTGTTTGTGCAAAAAGTTATGCTTGCAACAACTTGAACAAGCATAAATCTATGGGATTTGACCTTTGCAACACCACTGATTGTCAGGTATATTACGGAACAAATCAAGCAACTGCCGCTACTGATGCCGCTGTCGAAGCTGTAAAAGGTATATATGCCACTTATAACGGACAGATAGCAATGACATATTATCATTCCAACAGCGGCGGACATACCGAAGATGTTGAAAATATATGGGGAAGCTATGTTCCTTATCTGCGCGGCGTGGAAGATATTCATCTTGAAGATCCCAGACCTTATTCGTTTACCATTGATCTAAAAAAAATAAGCGAAATTCTTCAGCTTAAGGGTTATACAAATCAAAATGTTACCGATTATTTTGTAAGTCGTACAAGCAGAACGGGAAATGTTTTGGAAGTTACTTTTACACAAGCTGACGGAAGTCCTCTTAAATTATCAGGAGACAGATCAAGAACAGCACTTAATAATTCAAGCTTGGGTGTAAGTGTTTCCAGTCATAGGTTCAGTATTACTCCGGTTATCGGTATTTATATCAATATAAACCTTGTTCAGACAGGTATTAATAGTTTGTATGCGATTGGCGGAGATGGTACAATAAGTGCGCTTACTGCATCAAGCCATAGTAATGTCAAGGCTATAACGGACAAAGGAGTAGTTTCTTTATCACCCAGCAACATAAGCTTTACTGTCAGCGGAACAGGTTCGGGACATCATATAGGAATGAGC
>CAZOSH010000285.1:0-1832 GCA_964582395.1 uncultured Oscillospiraceae bacterium
TTCTGTTCGGACTTGAGCTTTATAAGTACGAGTTCGCAGGTCTGCTGATGCACGCTGAGCATCTTGAAGCGGCATTTGGCGTAGGACCTCATACCATTTCGGTACCCCGCATCAAGCACGCCGACGATATCGATCCCGATGTATTTGACAACTCCATTCCCGACGAGACTTTTATGAAGATAATTGCCTGCATCCGTCTTGCAGTACCCTATACGGGAATGATTATTTCCACTCGTGAGTCTGAAAAGGTACGCGGCGAGGCTCTCAACTACGGTATTTCTCAGATAAGCGGCGCTTCCCGTACCTCTGTCGGCGGCTACACCGAGGAGGAAAGACCCCACGACAGCGAGCAGTTTGACGTTTCCGATCAGCGCACCCTTGACGAGGTCGTACGTTGGCTGATGGAAAAGGGTCATATTCCTTCTTTCTGCACCGCCTGCTACCGCGAAGGCAGAACAGGCGACCGCTTTATGAGCCTGTGCAAGACGGGACAGATCCTCAATTGCTGCCATCCCAATGCGCTGATGACACTGTCCGAATACCTTGAGGATTATGCAAGCGAGGAGACCAAGAAGATCGGCTACAAGATGGTTGAGGAGGAACTGAAGAAGGTTCCCACCGAAAAGACAAGAAAGATTGCCGCCGACAATATTCAGGCGATACGCGACAGTAACCGCCGTGATTTCAGATTCTGAGGAGAGATATTATGAGCCTTAACGCTACCGCTTCCGCAGAGCGCGTGCATATCGGATTTTTCGGTATGCGTAATGCGGGCAAATCAAGCCTTGTCAATGCGGTAACGGGACAACAAATAGCCCTTGTTTCCGATGTAAAGGGCACTACCACCGACCCCGTCAAAAAGGCGATGGAGCTGCTTCCCTTGGGCCCCGTTGTTATTATTGACACCCCCGGTCTTGACGACGAAGGTGAATTGGGAGCAATGCGAGTCAAAAGCGCAAAGCGGGTAATCAATTATACCGATATTGCGGTGCTTGTGGTGGATGCCGAGGCGGGCTTGTCATCCCTTGATAAAGAGCTTTTGGAAATATTTAAGGCAAAGGAAATTCCCTGCCTGACCGTTTATAACAAGTGCGACCTTAAAAAACTTGACGGAGAGATCTGTGTCAGCGCCAAAACGGGCGAGGGGATAGATGGGCTTAAGGAGCTTATTGCTGCAAGTGTCAAGAAGCAGACAAACCAAAAGCGCGTTGTGGGTGACCTGATAGAGAAAAACGACCTGATAGTCCTTGTTACCCCCATTGATGAGTCTGCACCTAAGGGAAGGATCATCCTGCCCCAACAGCAGACCATCCGCGATATACTTGACAGCGGCGCTATTGCGGTGGTAACCAAGGATACCGAGCTTGCAGAGACTTTGAGCTCTCTCGGCAAAAAGCCCAAAATGGTCATCACTGATTCTCAGGCATTTGGAAAGGTGTCAAAGATAGTCCCCGAGGATATAACCCTGACTTCTTTCTCCATACTGTTTGTGCGCTATAAGGGCGATCTAAACTTCGCCGCCCGCGGCGCCGCAATGCTTGATAAGCTGAAGGATGGAGATAGGATACTTATTTCCGAGGGCTGTACCCATCACCGCCAATGCGGAGATATAGGCACAATCAAGCTGCCCGCGCTTATTAAGAAACACACAAACGGCGCGAATATAAAGATAGATTTCACAAGCGGCGGAGAGTTTCCCGAGGATGTAAGCGGATATGCCCTTATCATCCATTGCGGCGGATGTATGCTCAACGAGCGGGAAATGTCCTACCGCACCCGCAGCGCCAAGGATGCTAATGTGCCTATGACCAATTACGGCGTAGCCGTCGCCC
>CAZOSH010000286.1:0-1825 GCA_964582395.1 uncultured Oscillospiraceae bacterium
AACGATGCTCCTTCTATTAAGAATGCGGATATCGGCATCGGTATGGGTATTACAGGCACCGACGTTACCAAGAATGTTGCCGATATGATCCTTGCAGACGATAACTTTGCAACCATCGTTTCCGCTGCAGGCGAAGGCAGAAGAATATATGACAATATCCGCAAGGCCATCCAGTTCCTGCTGGCATCCAACCTGTCCGAGGTTCTGTCCATCTTCTTTGCAACCCTTATCGGTTTCAGCATCTTCCAGCCCGTTCATCTGCTGTGGATCAACCTTATCACCGACTGTCTGCCCGCTTTGGCTCTTGGTATGGAAAAACCCGAAGCTGACATTATGAACCGCAAACCCCGTTCCTCCAAGGAAGGCATCTTCGCAGGCGGCGTAGGCTTTGCAGTTGCATATCAGGGCGTTATTGTTACAGTTATTACCCTCATTTCCTACTTTATCGGCCGTGATGTTTTGGCAGGTCTCCATCACGCAGACACCATTGCCGCAGGCACCTATTCTGCCGAAGCATTGGGCACATCAATGGCATTCCTTACACTGTCTATGTGTGAGATCTTCCACGCTTTCAATATGCGTTCTCTTAAGGGCTCCATCTTCACAATGAAGACACAGAACAAGTGGCTGTGGGGCGCAGGCGCAGTTTCTCTTATCCTTACCACCGTTGTTATTGAAGTCGACTTCCTTGCAAAGGCATTTGACCTTGCTCACCTTGACCTGATGGAGTACGGCATTGCCCTCGGTCTGGCATTCTGCATTATTCCCATCGTAGAGATCACCAAGGCGATCCAGCGTGCAGTAGAAAAGAAAAGGGATAAATAACTCCCGATAAAAAGGATGTAATATGAACAATACTATTAAAACACCCTGGCTTGCATTTATGGGCGATACACCCGCAAGCCTTGAATATCCGAAAGGCAGTATGTATGACTGCCTTTCGGAAACCGCAGCTACATACCCCGAATATGTTGCCTTTGACTTTATGGGCAAGTCCACGACCTATGCTCAGCTTCTCAACAAGGTTGATGCCTGCGCAAAGGCACTTAAAGCAATCGGAGTTAAGGAAAATGACCGTATAACCATTGCAATGCCCAATTCACCTCAAGCTGTTGCAATGTTCTATGCCATCAATAAGATTGGTGCGGTCAGCAATATGATCCATCCCCTTTCCGCCGAAAAGGAGATCGAGTTCTACTTAAACGAGGCCCATAGCGAAATAATTCTCACCCTTGATCAGTTCTATTCCAAAATAGAAGCTATCCGAAAGAATATTAAGCTTTCCAAGGCAATCATTGCCTCCATTAAGGACGAGCTTCCCTTTGTTACTTCCATCGGCTACGCTCTCACTCAGGGCAGAAAGATAAAGCAGCCCACACCCGATGAATGCGTTATACTTTGGAATGACTTTATAAAGGGGGGTGAAGCTGTTAGCTCCGATATAAAGGTCAACCGCAAAGACAATGACGATGCAGTTATTCTTTACTCAGGCGGTACTACCGGCAAGACAAAAGGTATCGTGCTTACTAACGGCAATTTCAACGCTCTCGGCAAGCAGATAGTTGCCACCAACAGAATGTTTGCGCCCGGTGACAAAATGCTTGCTGCAATGCCCGTTTTCCACGGCTTCGGTTTAGGTGTATGTATCCACTCTATGTTGGTCAACGGCGGCAGATGTGTTCTTGTCCCCCGCTTTACTCCTCAAAGCTATGCAAAACTGATCACCAAGTGCCGTTGCCAGTTTATTGCAGGTGTTCCCACTCTGTATGAAGCACTGCTTCGCCTTTCCTCTATGGAAAAAGCTGATCTTTCCTGCCTTAAGGGC
>CAZOSH010000287.1:0-1813 GCA_964582395.1 uncultured Oscillospiraceae bacterium
ATCAACACTGTTAATCTATTTGATCCAACTATTTAATGCGGAAATCAAAGAGGGGAATCCTTTTAGCGCAGATGTTTCTAAGATGTCAAGATGGTTGGGAATACGGATGTTTGTGTTTCCTGTGATTGGTTTTGTTTTTGCGACATTCATTAGTGTTTATCTTAATCAGGGAGTTCCCGTACAGCTGATTGATATATCGTTCTTGGGCTATGGTGCATTCTTTGTTCTTTTATCTTTTTTATTAAAATGCGGAATAGATAAATCACATAATTGTGAGGAGCAGTGTGAAAGTAAAACCGTTAAGTCTGAAGAGTTTCCTGTAGTTGAAGTTGATGAATTAAATAATGATGCTGAATATAACTAAAACCGCCCGATTTGGGCGGTTAATTTTTATGCCTTTTTTCTGAGGAAGTCGCCTTTTTTAAGAGATAAGGGACAATTGATATCAAAAAAGTGAGTCGGCTTATTTGCAGAGGGAACATTATCTCCGTTTTCAAGAATAGTATCTACTGTAAATGACAGACCAACAGAATCGGGAGAAAGAACTTCAATAGTATCCCCGACGGAAAACTTGTTTCTTTCTTCAATTCGGATCATACCATTGTCAAGGATTTCTTTCACTACACCTACAAATGTATGGCTGGTCGTATATGCTCCGTCATTATTGTGATGCTTTTTAACATGTCCAAAATAAAAACCGTCGGCGTAAGGTCTGTGGCTTATTGTTTCGAGTTCCTGTTGTAAAGAATCAAGGTTACCTGTTTTATCTATTGCATGTCTGTATGCGTTGGTGACAGTTGCGACATAATAAGGCGATTTCATTCGACCTTCAATTTTAAATGAATAAATACCTGCATCGTATAACTGACCGAGTATAGATATGCAATTAAGATCATGACTGCTTAGAATTGCAGTGCCGCGTTCATCTTCGATAACGGGAATGAATACATTAGGACGCGTATGTTCAACGAGGTGGTAATTCCAGCGGCAAGGTTGTGTGCAATCTCCGCGATTTCCTGACCGGTCATTTAAAAATGAACTTATCAAACAACGTCCTGAGTAGGACATACACATAGCCCCGTGGACAAATGCTTCAAGTTCCACATCTGAAGGGAGTTTTGCCCGAAGCTCGGCAATTTCATCAAGGCTCATTTCGCGACCGAGGACTATTCGTGTGGCACCCATATTTCTGTAAACCATAGAGGAAGCGTAATTCAGGCAATTTGCTTGGGTGCTTATATGAACATCAAGTTCGGGACAGGAGTTTCTTATTGTGTAAACAAGACCTAAATCGGAAACTATAACAGCGTCAGCACCTAAACTGTAAAGCTCCTTAGCATAGTCTCCGGCAGTGTCTATTTCATAGTTCTTTGCAAAGCAGTTAACAGTGATATAAGCTTTCTTTCCCGCTGAATGAATAAATTCAATAGCCTCACCGAGAGATTTATGGTCAAAGCCTGCAATCTCGGATCGAAGCTGGAGTTGGCTTCCACCCATATATACGGCATCTGCACCGAAATTAATGGCTGCATGAACGCTTTCCATACTTCCGGCAGGGGATAAAAGTTCGACTTTATGTTTAATGATAATCACATCCTCTTTTATGTTGTAAATATAATATCATAAATGACGAAACTGAGCAAGATAAAAAGAAAAGCACTGTCCGAAGACAGTGCTTTAATGGAGCTGTTAAGCAGATTCGAACTGCTGTATGTTACTGCTACGCAGCCAACATACAGTTGGATCAAATACGGGCTTCGCCCGGAGGTCAGCAGTTCGGTATAGAAAAAACACCATCCGAAGATGGTGTTTT
>CAZOSH010000288.1:0-1808 GCA_964582395.1 uncultured Oscillospiraceae bacterium
TCACAGCAGAAAATACAATGATTTTCCCATGCGTCCGCTCGGTTGGAAGTCACCTGATGAGTACTTAAACCACTTCTTATCCGTCGGCGAAGTTTTTTAATTCAATTTTGTAACACATCATTGACAAACCTACAAACGGCAAAGCTGCGGAAAAGAACAGGCTTTGCTATTGACTTTTTGGTTATTTGATTATATTATGATAGTGTAAAACGATCCTGACATAAAGGTTTGTTCCTGAGTGAAAGGCGGCGATATAAGGTTTTTTATACCTATGGGATAGTCGCGCCTTTTTCGGGCAGCGGCTTTTTTGTTTTGAAGGGAGTAAAACTATGGAAACAAGAGTTGCCGTAATGGGCATTATAGTAGAGGAGTTCAGCTCGGCAGAGCTGCTTAACGGTCTGCTTCACGAATACGGAAAGTGGATCATCGGCAGAATGGGCGTGCCTTACAGAGAAAAAGGAATCAACATAGTAAGTATTGCCATAGATGCGCCGCAGGATACAATTTCCGCACTCAGCGGCAAGATAGGCAAGCTGCCCGGTGTCAGCGTAAAGACTGCATATTCAAATGTAACGGGAAAAGTAAATGGATAAGCTTATCGAAAAACTTGAAAAAGATCACAGTCTGACCCTTGATGAGTACAAGGCGCTGCTTGACGCATACAGTCCCGAGCTTGCAAGGGTCTTAGCTGAAAAGGCAGACAAGGTACGCCGCCGTGTTTACGGCAACAAGGTGTTTATCCGCGGACTTATCGAGGTCAGCAATATATGCAAAAACGATTGCTTTTATTGCGGCATCCGCGCAAGCAATAAAAAATGCGACCGCTATCGACTAACCGCAGATGAAATACTTGAGTGTGCCTGTGAGGGGTATAAATTAGGCTTTCGCACCTTTGTTATGCAGGGCGGTGAGGATGGACATTTCACCGATGATCTTGTGGCGGATATCGTCAGCCGCATCAAAAAGGAAATGCCCGATTGCGCCGTTACCCTGTCTTTAGGGGAGCGAAGCCGACAAAGCTATCAAAGGCTTTTTGATGCGGGGGCAGACCGATATCTGCTCCGCCACGAAACCGCCGACAGTGAGCATTACAGTAAGCTGCACCCCGGTGAACTTACCCTTGAAAACCGAATGGATTGCCTGTACACCTTGCGTGAGATTGGCTATCAGGTAGGCTGCGGCTTTATGGTGGGCTCGCCCTATCAGACCAATGAGCATATAGCCAAAGACCTGAAGTTTATCGAGGAGTTTCAGCCGGATATGTGCGGCATAGGTCCGTTTATTCCTCACAAGGATACACCCTTTGCATCATTTGCGGCGGGAACGGCGGAGTTCACCTGCTATCTGCTCAGCATTGTCCGTCTAATTTGCCCCGAGGTGCTGCTCCCTGCAACCACTGCTTTGGGCAGTATAAAAGAGGGAGGCAGGGAAGAAGGCTTGCGAGCAGGGGCAAATGTTGTAATGCCCAATCTTTCACCCCAAAGCGTGAGAGAAAAATATATGCTCTATAATAACAAGCTGTCAAGCGGTGATGAAGCCGCCGAGGCAGTGAGAGAATTAGATAAAAGAATAAGATCTGTAGGCTACGAGATAGTGACCGACAGAGGCGATAGAAGAAAGGAAAAGTAATTATGGCAAAGTATGATCCCAAATCAATGAAGGCAGAGGAGTTTATAAGTCACGAAGAAATACTTGAAACCCTCAAATATGCCGAAGAGAACAAGAACAATCTTGCGCTTATCGAAGAATTGCTTGAAAAGGCACGCCCCAAAAAGCAGGGTAACGGCTGTGTTTGCAGCGGTCTGACC
>CAZOSH010000289.1:0-1808 GCA_964582395.1 uncultured Oscillospiraceae bacterium
GTCATATTTTATCCTCATTAATTATTGAAAAAATTAAAAATATTAATATCATTGTTTAATCTTCTTTTCCTCAGTTCCACATTGGAGTATTCTCCTTTCTGTAGTTTTTAGTATTCTTTCTACATAAGGCACAGCACCTGTGCCTTATGTAAAGGGTACCCTTTACTAATTTCTTCGTTTATTTATTCTATACTGTCGTCATATAATACAGTATTTTCTACTTTTTTAACCGCTTCTTCACGATTGGTAGCACCGCTGACAATATAGATTGCATCTTCCGTATCGTAATCCCATACACTATTTTCTTTATATATCACACTTGGTTTTTCATAATATTCAACAACAAATTCTGACCAATCAGCGTTAAAAAAATAAGTCTCCAAACTTAACTTTTCAAAATCTATTGGATAATTTTCCGGAATGATCTTATTTTCATATCCAACCCCTTTATCTTTTTTATAGGATATATTCACATATAAATTTTCAATAACTGTATTGCCATTTAAATCTTTGACGACCACACTACCACAAAGATATACAAAATTATCCTTTTTTTCTTTATCTTTATTTTCCTTTAACATTACTGTCACTCTAACCGGCATATTCCATTCGCTGTCGGGATCAAAGTTCTTGAACATATATGCATCCTTGGTGTAGCTTATTATGATCGGCTTATCATCATTCTCCGAGCCCATAAGGAGGGCACAGACCAGACCGATCATCAGTACTGCGGCAACGGCGCAGATGCGAACGGTGCGGTTGATGCTGCGTCGTGCGCCTGCCTTTGCCTTGGCGACCTTTATAGAAGTAAAATAACTATTTTCAGAAGACGGAGCATCGGCGGGGGCATTTTCCCCTTCATAGTGCTTAATAAAGCTCTTTGCGGCGGTATCAAGCATTCCGTCGTCGATCATTCTTTTCATTGTATATACTCTCCTTTCTCGGTTAATATATCGAATAGTTTTTCTTTTGCTCTCCAGAGCAGCTTTTGGGTGGCGGAATAGGAAAGTCCCATTATTTTTGCCACCTCTTTTATCTCATAGCCCATACCGTGTTTCAGCAGCACCGCTTGCCGCTGATCGGGCGGAAGGGCTGCGATGGCTTCTTCCACTGCGTTTTCGCAGGGGGCGGACATTTCTACCCCTTTTTCGGGAATATCCTCCAAGGCGGTCTCACGACGGCGTGTGCGGGATTTGAGAATGTTAAGTGCCTTGCGTTCCACAGTGAGAATAACAAAGGTGTAACAGCCCTCGCCGCCTACCTCGGTGATCTTGTCGATGTTTTTGTAAAGAGCCTCGCCCGCCTGCTGTACTGCGTCTTCTGCGTCACGGTCATTTTTCAGTATCCGTAAGGCTGCGCCCATCATAGCGGCGTAATATCTTTCAAAAAGCGACTCAAACTTTTGTATTCTGTTTTGCTTTTGTTTGTTCATAATGTTTCTCCTTGAGTAAAACAGAATGTGATGCATCATTGAAGGGAAACCGCGTTTCCGGACACGAGGTTTTTATCCTTCTACTAATATAAACCATCGAGACTGGATTTTTAAGACACCGAGAGGAAAATATTTTGATGAATTGCGCTGAAAGCGCAATTCATCAAAAAAACAGACCACCGAAGTGGTCTGTTTCCGTACTTTGTCCGAAGCTGATAAAATTGAGAGATTTCGCGGCGAGGCGAGTAACAGAAACTGCGGCAGTACTTTGTGTACGGCGCGGTGACTGTTACGATGCATTCGGCGTGAAAGCCGCGATTTTACACATAAAGTTCGCCGGAGAGGTACAGTACCGCGTTGCCGGCTATCTTTACGC
>CAZOSH010000290.1:0-1802 GCA_964582395.1 uncultured Oscillospiraceae bacterium
CAGCTCACAAAGCTGGGGAGCGGTTATTCCGTCGGGGTAGCGGAGTAGAGTGAGAAGATAGACCGAGTGGGTGCCTTTAAGCCCGTGCTTTTCCATTTCGTCCGCCGTAAGCTTGTGCCAATGACGGGAGATCTCCGAAATAGCATAAGAAAACCGTTCAAATCTGTCTAGCATACTTTGCTCCTTGAATGAAATAATCTGACAAGGTAATTATACCGCTAAAATGTTGACTTGTCAACATTTGGAATGTAAATAATTCGGCACAGCCAAAAACTGTGCCGAAGCTTAACCGAGTATTTGTTTTGTGATCTCATCGGGAGTGTGGATAATGAGTCCTGCGCCGCGGCTGCGGAGAAAACTTTCTTCCCTGAAGCCCCACGTGACTATTATAGAGTCCATACAGGCGTTTTCTGCTGTGGCAATATCTACCTCACTGTCGCCAATGTATACGGCATCTTTGCTGTCGATGCCAAGCTGAGAAAGAACTTCGTTTACCGAATCGGGAGCGGGCTTGCGGGGAACACCGTCGCGCCTGCCTAATGAAATATCGAATAAACCGGGGAAGTATTGATCGGATAACTTTTTTACTGCAATATCATCTTTGTTTGACACCACTGCGGTAATGCAGCCTGCCTCGCGAAGAGTGTTTATGCAGGTTTCTATTCCATCATACGGACGGGTTTTTATTGCGCAGTTTTCGGGGTAATAACGGGTGAAAATACTGTGTATCTTATCAATATCCTCTTGCGGCGCATTACCGCCTGTGGCGCGCTCAATAAGCTTCCAAACTCCGTCACCGAGAAAACTTTTTATATCATCTCCGCTTCGCGGTTGGTAGCCGCATTGTGCGAGAGCATAGTTCACACTGTCGGTCAAGTCCTCAAGTGTGTCAAGAATTGTGCCGTCCATATCAAAAATTGCAAGCTTATATTTCATATTTTTACCTCCACAACCATTAAATTATAGCACGGAAGGATCAAGGTTTCAAGATTTGAAAACAGGTATAATCAACACTTCAAGCATAATTTGTTGACGGATGTGGGGTATTGTGGTATAATTTCGTTTATGAATGATTTGTGAACTTGTCCCAGAAAGGAGTACAAGAGATGGCAAACGGATTCAGACGCGCGCTTTTTGGGTTTAAGCGAAAAGATGTTATATCATATCTCGAACAGGTCGATGTGGACTATCGTGATGGAATAAGTAAGGCGGAATCCTATAGTTCTGCAGCGGAAAAGAGGAGTATTGCTCTTGCTGACGAAAATAAGGCTTTGAGTCGCCGTTGTGATGAGATGGCTCGGGAGCGTTCTGTTCTTATTGAGCAGAAGGAAACAGTCAACCGCGAGAAGGAAGCTCTTGAATCTGATATGTCTGAGCTTGTGCTGCTTAACTCTACACTTGAGGAAAAGCTGAAAGAATGCGAAGCCAAGGCTGAAAGCGAAAAAAGCGAACTTTGCGAAAAACTTGCCGAGGCTGAGAAGCAAGTCGGGTTGCAGAGTGACAGACTTTCGGAGTATGAAAAGCTTATTGCTGAGAGGGAAGTGCTTTATACTCAGGCAACCAAGAAGGCTGAAGATGCGGGCAAGGCACTTGACAAAATGCAAGCAGAGACCGATGCTTTGGGCAGGGAAGTTCAGCAGCTTAGAGATGAGATCGAAACTCTTAAAAAGGAAATAGAAAAAGAAAAACGCAAAGTTATCGACGTTCAACCTGAGCGAAAGAGGAGAGATGCCGTTTCGGCGATTCTCTCTTATGTGAGGAAAAGATAAAATAAGGAGTGATTCCCTGTGTTTTGGAAAAGA
>CAZOSH010000291.1:0-1771 GCA_964582395.1 uncultured Oscillospiraceae bacterium
ATGACCCAAGCCTTCTTACTGTGCCAACCTATCAAATCAGCAATATGCCTTAGATTTATACAAAGGATCCTAATCGAAAAGTTTCCTAAATCCCGTTGGGTATGGCCGATCATTCTTCCCGCCATAACAGGTGGACTTACTCTTTTGAACTACGGTGAGTCATATGATATGATAATTTCAAATACAAACTTCAGACTGAGCATTTCTTCAATAATGATTGTAATTCCTATTATAATGATGCTCTCACTACTGATTCAAAAGAAAATCAAAAGAAGAAAGACTGCCAATTAAGGCAGTCTTTTTTCATCAAAACATATCAAATAAGTTCAATTGATTGGTTTTGGGAATATCTCCCAATGCTCCGATCTCATCAAGAGTTTCAATGATGCTCTTTGAGACTTTGTCGCATCTTGCGCTTATATCTTCACCCGACATAAACTTTCCGTTTATACGTTCATCTACAATACTTTGGGCTGCCGCTTCACCAAGCCCGGGTATCGCAGTAAATGGTATACGAAGAGCATTACCTTCAATTACAAAGTTATTTACATCAGACTTATAAATATCAACAGGCAAGAATGTGAATCCACGCTTATAAAACTCGTGACAGATCTCAAGAGTAGACATAACATCGTCTTCAAGCGCAGAACGTTTGGGTTGGGATTTAAGATTGCGATATCTCTTGCATACCTCATCGTCACCTTTTCCCATATACGTACCGTCAAAGCCCTTGGCACGAATGGCAAAATAAGCACCATAAAAGTCAAGAGGTCTGTGCACCTTAAACCATGCAATACGAAATGCGTTTGTTACATATGCAACTGCGTGAGCACGAGGGAACATATACTTAATAGTTTTGCAAGAAACGATATACCATTCGGGAACATTGTTTTCTTTCATAAGCTGTTCCCATTCAGGCTTTAAGCCCTTTCCCTTACGCACACTTTCCGAGATGGTAAATGCTGTTTTGGGAGGCAGACCTCTCTGCATGAGATAAAGGGTAATGTCGTCACGTACGCAAATTACATCCTTCAATGTACCGTCTCCGCGTTTAATGATATCTGCCGCATTATTAAGCCATACGTCGGTACCATGGGAAAGCCCCGAAATACGAACTAATTCCGCAAATGTGTGAGGCTGGGTATCAGTCAACATTCCGCGAACAAACTTTGTACCAAACTCAGGAATTGCCGCAGCACCTGTCTCTTCAAGAATATCATCGGTCTCAATTCCCAATGCTGCAATATCGGTAAATATTGACATAGTCTGAGGATCATCAAGGGGAACAGTCTGGGGATTGATGCCGCTGGTATCGTAAAGTCTGCGAATCATCGTCGGATCATCGTGGCCAAGCAAGTCAAGCTTCAGCAGATTATCGTGTATTGAATGATAATCGAAATGCGTTGTGATAATATCCGAATCGGATTTATCCGCAGGATGCTGAACAGGACAAAAATCGTATATCTCCATATCGTGAGGAACAATAATCAAGCCTCCGGGATGCTGTCCTGTTGTCCGCTTAACACCGGTACAGCCCTGAACGTATTTGTTCATAGCCGCTTTACCAACTATCATTCCCTCTTCTTCAACAAAATGCTTTACATAACCAAAAGCAGTTTTATCCTGAGTTTTATTTATTACTACCTTTGATTTTAAACTGAACTTTACTTTGGTTTGAAAAGAGTGCAGTTTTCCCTGTATATTTTTAAATTTTGTTAAAAAATTGAAATCTGTTAGTCTTCAATGTATTGTAGGCATAAAATGAAACACT
>CAZOSH010000292.1:0-1769 GCA_964582395.1 uncultured Oscillospiraceae bacterium
AATGGTGAAAGAATAAAATTAAACGATTTGCCACTTGATAAGAATATAGTTGATGCTGAAACAGGGCAGAAGCTATATGGATTTAATTTTGGTATAGAAGAACTTAATTTTGGCGGTAGAATAAGTTATGCTTTTAAGAATGCGGCGTCTTTTATCCAGTCCGCATATAAAAGCTTTGGATTGTTGATAACAGGACAGGTCAAGTCCGACCAGATGATGGGTACTGTGGGTATTGCAGGAGAGATGAACGAGCGCGCAAAACAATCAGGTGAAGAACTTTGGTATTTTGTTGCTTTTATTTCAATCAATCTTGCTGTGGTTAATATGCTGCCCATTCCTGCCCTTGACGGAGGAAAAGTACTATTCATTCTTATAGAAGCTGTAATAAGGAAAAAACTCAATCCAAAGTATGAAAGCTATATATCACTTGCAGGACTTATTTTGATACTTTTACTGTTTGTTTTTGTGACCTATAACGATATTGTGAGGTTGTTATCGTGAGAAAATCAAGACAGATTAGCGTTGGCAATATAAAGATCGGCGGCGGTGTACCGATTTCGGTACAATCAATGTGTAATACTAAAACTGCAGATGTCAGTGCAACAGTCGCGCAGATAAATCGTCTTGAAAACGCGGGCTGTGATATTATACGTGTAGCTATTCCGGATATGGATGCCGCTAATGCAGTTTCAGCGATTAAGAAACAAATTAATATTCCTTTGGTTGCAGATATTCATTTTGATTATCGTCTTGCAATTGCATCAGCTCAAAACGGAGCGGATAAAATAAGAATCAATCCGGGCAATATAGGCGGAAAAGACAGGGTAAGGGAAGTTATCAAGGCTTGCAATGAGTACAGTATTCCTATAAGAGTCGGTGTTAACTCAGGCTCTCTTGAAAGAGAATTGCTTTTAAAGTATGGAAATACTTCAAGAGCATTGGCTGAAAGCGCATTGCATAGTTGTAGTTTGCTTACTGATGAGGGCTTTGAGAATATTTGTGTTTCAATAAAGTCATCTAACGTTTTTAAGACTATTGAAACATATCGCATAGTTGCTGAAAAATGTGATTTTCCGCTTCATCTAGGAGTTACTGAAGCGGGAAGTGCAGAAATGGGTACCATCAAATCTGCAGCAGCAATGGGTGCTTTACTCATGGATGGAATAGGCGATACCATTCGAGTTTCCTTGACCGATGATCCTGTCAAGGAAGTAATTGCGGCTCGTAATATTTTAAAGGCACTTGATCTTAACTCTCAGGGAATCAATATTGTCTCTTGTCCTACCTGTGGACGCACTCGTGTTGACCTTATTTCAATTGCAAAGGAAGTAGAGCAGAGATTATCAGCCTTTAAAAGCAAAATTACTGTTGCTGTAATGGGGTGCGCGGTCAATGGACCGGGAGAAGCGAGAGAAGCTGATTTGGGCATCGCTTGTGGTGATGGAGAAGGTCTGATTTTTAAGCGTGGCGAAATAATAGGTAAAGTTCCTGAAATAGAGTTAGTTAACAGACTTGTTTATGAGATAGAACAATATACCGGGGAGAAAATATGATTGAAGAAAGACCAACGTTAAAGATACTTTTTGCTGAAGCAAAAATCGACAGTTCACCTTTATGGGACGCAAAGGTTGCCGAAGTATCTGCATCAGACAATGCATTGCATGTCAAACTTTTGGTCGGTGATATGGATGACCTTTCTTCATTGGGCTCTGTAAGGCAAATTATTGTAGATACATATGGATTGGCTGATTTGATTATAGAAACAGTCA
>CAZOSH010000293.1:0-1755 GCA_964582395.1 uncultured Oscillospiraceae bacterium
TTAACAATTTAGCCCCTGCTATACAGAGCCTTAAGGCGGCTCTTGACCTTGAAAAAGGCGCAAAGGAGATCGAACGGCTTGAGGCTATTTCTGCCGAGCCTGATTTCTGGAATGATCCCGCACGCTCTCAGCAGGTACTGCAGCAGGCAAAACAGCTTAAGGACAAGGCTGCACGCTTTGCCGCTCTGCAGACCCAGTATGATGATGTTGTGACATTGATCGAAATGGCTGAAGAGATGGAAGACGAAAGCCTCTTCCCCGAGGTCGAAGCAGGCTTCAATGCCTTCACCGCAGAGCTGGACAGACAGACACTTACCACCCTTCTGACCGGTGAGTATGACAAGAACAATGCCATTATGTCCTTCCACGCAGGCGCGGGCGGCACCGAGGCGCAGGATTGGGCGCAGATGCTCTTCCGTATGTACACCCATTGGGCAGACAGTAAGGGCTTTAAGTATAAAGTGCTCGATTATATCGACGGCGACGAAGCGGGACTTAAGAGCGCAGATATTCTTATCGAGGGTGAGAATGCCTTCGGTTACCTCAAGAGCGAGGGCGGTGTTCACCGCCTGGTCCGCGTTTCCCCCTTTGATGCTTCCGGCAGACGCCATACCAGCTTTTCCGCAGTTGAGGTCATGCCTGAAATGACCGACGATATTCAGATCGACATCAGCCCCGACGACCTTAAGGTCGACACCTACCGCTCCGGCGGCGCGGGTGGTCAGCATGTTAACAAGACCGAGAGTGCTATTCGTATTACCCATATCCCCACCGGTATCGTTGTTGCTTGTCAGAACGAGCGTTCACAGCATCAGAACCGTGAAGTGGCAATGCGTATGCTTAAGAGTAAGCTGATGGAGATCAAAGAGCGTGAGCATCTTGACAAGATCGAAGACATCAAGGGCGAGCAGAAAAAGATCGAGTGGGGCAGCCAGATCCGTTCCTACGTATTTATGCCCTACACCCTTGCAAAGGATCATCGCACAGGCTTTGAAAACGGAAACATCAATGCCGTTATGGACGGCGATATCGACGGATTCATCAATGCGTGGCTCAAATGCAACGCAACCGGAGAATGGGCTAAGTAATTATGGAACTTAACAAGATTATCGAAGATCGCTTTTCGGTTCGCAGCTTTAAGGATATTCCCGTAGAGGACGAAAAGATCGATGCACTGCTCAAAGCAGCACAGCTTGCCCCTACCGCCCACAACAATCAGCCTCAGCGGATATATGTTATCAAAAGCAAGGAAGCTTTGGACAAGCTCCGTACCTGCACAAAATGCGTTTTCGGTGCTCCTGCAGTTATGATGATCTGTGCCAACACCGATGAGGTATGGCATAACCGCTTCAGCGGCGCAGTATCAAGCGAGACCGATGCGGCGATCGTAACTACATATATGATGCTCAAGGCTTGGGAACTTGGATTGGGCTCTTGCTGGGTACATTATTTTGACCCCACCGCTCTCCGTCAGGCTTTTGACCTACCCGAGAATCTGACACCCTTTAATCTGCTTCCTTTCGGCTATCCCTCCGAGGATGCCGCCCCCATCCCTATGCATTTTGAGAACAAAGCGATTGAAGAATTCACAACTGTATTATAATAGCTAAGTACAATAAAATCTCCGAGTTTAACTTCGGGTGCTAAAGGATAGTAAAATAGCCGATATGGATTATTTCCGTATCGGCTATTTTCTATTAGCACTACCACCTTTGATGGTGAGTAAGTGCGCACTTGCAGGCAAACAAAATAGCC
>CAZOSH010000294.1:0-1742 GCA_964582395.1 uncultured Oscillospiraceae bacterium
CGGCAGAAGCGGACATACCGTTACCGACGATTGCGGGAACTGCGATGGTAGCTGCAAGGATCGCCAAAACCTGCTGGAATGCGAAGATGAGCAGCTGGCCGAACTTGGGTTTGTCTTTGATGCCATAGACCAGATTCATGATCTTACCTCCAAAATATTAAACTTTACGAGTTTGATTATACCACTCCCCTGCCCCGATAGCAAGGTAAAAATCGGCTTTTTTGTCGATATATGGGGGATTTTGCGAAAAGAAGAACAGGCAATTGAAAACTTAGGAATTATTGCCAAACAGGCGCGGGGGTGCTATAATCATTATAATTAAGGCATATAAAGATAAGAAAAGAGATAAAGAATGAGCAAATACGCAATCGTAGACTTGGAAATGTGCAATGTTCCCCGTTCGGTACGGAAGGAAGAATACCACTGCAGCAGTGAAATAATACAGATCGGCGCGGTACTGCTTGATGAAAAATACGAGATATGCGACAGCTTTGTAACCTTTGTCCATCCGCAGTACGGGGTCATTGATAATTTCATCCGCAACCTGACGGGCATAACCCGACAGGATACCGCCGACGCTCCCCTGATCTGTGATGCGCTGAAGGCTTTTGCTGCCTGGCTTCCCGATGATGCAGTGTTGGTTTCATGGAGCGAAAGCGACGAATATCAGGTGCGCCGCGAGCTTGAACTGAAAGGTCTCGAAATAGATGAGCTTTCCCCCTATCTTGACAATTGGATAGACTGTCAAAAGACCTTTGCCGATAAAATGGATACCGACCGCTGCTATAATCTCACCGAAGCCTTGGGCGTGGCAGGTATAGCCTATGATGACGGCGCTCACGATGCGTTGGTGGATGCGAAAAATACCGCCCTTCTTTTTGCAAAAATGTCCCTTGAGCCCGATTTTAAGCTGGTCAAATGTATAATCACCCCCGACGAGGTGAAAAACTCCTCCTACAAGCCTTTTGCCGATTTATTGAAAGGACTAAAACTGTAAGAAAAGCTAAATTGCCTTCGGTAGCTCTACGCCATATTTAGCTTTGCGAAGCAAAATTTAGCTGCGACGAAGTCGCAATTTAGCTGTGCGAAGCATTATTTAGCAGTGGCGAAGCCACTAATTAGCTTTTGAAAGGAGAATGTTTATGAAAAACACCCTTATCGTAGTAGATATGCAGAATGATTTCATTGATATGGCGCTTGGCACACCCGAGGCGGTGGCTATTTTGCCTGCCGTCAAGGCAAAGATACAAGAATATCACAGCCGCGGTGATGAGATAATCTTTACCCGCGATACCCACTTTGAGAACTATCTCGATACCCCCGAGGGCAAAAAGCTGCCCGTAAAGCATTGCATTAAGGACACAAAAGGCTGGGAGATCGCCGACGGACTCTATATAGACGGCTGTAAGATAATCGACAAGCCCAATTTCGGCTGGCCTAATTGGGATACCGAAACCCTTGAAAATGTTGAGATTATCGGACTTTGCACCGATATTTGCGTGGTGTCAAACGCCCTTATTATCAAAGCCGCCTTCCCCGATGCTGAGGTCAGCGTTGATTCCGCCTGCTGCGCGGGGGTAACACCCGATTCCCACGCCGCCGCCCTCAAAACTATGGCAATGTGCCAGATAGATGTAAAGTAAATCACAAAACAAACCCCCGCTTGGATAATTGGATTGCCCCAAAGTAAACAGACTGCACAAAAAAGACCCTGTGTAGGCAATATTGAATTTTAAGCGGAG
>CAZOSH010000295.1:0-1740 GCA_964582395.1 uncultured Oscillospiraceae bacterium
CATATACATCAGTCATCATACAGCCTTCCTGCAAACGGCGAAGAACAAAGAATGTATCTATCAGATTTGTAAGACTGAGTACGGATGATCCGATTGTAATGGGAATTGCAATGATAAGCAGTTTCTTAAGTATCTGCTTACTTGTCCTGCACACACCCGAATCAGAAATATCAACATTGTGCTTTTTCTCAAAAACAACATCCTTGCATCGGACAAAAATAATGTATACGGCGCTAAGGATGGTACCTATTGTAACACCGCCAATAGCGCCTGCAACTACGATTTCAAGACCGTAGCCCTTTTCCATCAGATAGTATGCAAGACCTAATCCAAAAATCAGCTTGCCAAGTGCTTCTATAACCTGCGAAACAGCAGTAGGCACCATATTGGAAAGGCCCTGATAATATCCTCTGATTGCAGAAACAATACAGATAAAAAATATCGTGGGCGCAACAGCAAGCACAGATTCCCTTGCCATACTGTTTTTGGCGAGATCCATAAACAAATCGACACCAAAGATCATAACAAGGGTAAAAAACAGACCTATAGCTGTGAAAGCTACAAGGGCAACATTTCCGATTCGCCTTGTTTCTTTTATTCTGCCGAGTGCTTTAGCCTCTGCAACCATCTTGGAAACTGCAACAGGAAGTCCCGCTGTAGAAATGATAAACATTGCGGTATATATGTAATATGCTACATTAAATATACCTGTGCCGTCAGCGCCATAAAGGTTTGTAAGTGGAATTGAAAACATCGCGCCTATTACCTTGACAATTATGCTTGCCAGCATAAGCACAAATGTGCTTTGGAAAAAGCTTGAAGATTTTTCTTTCTTTAAAGGTGAATTATCCTTTTTCAACATAGCACCGCCTTGTGAGACTTTTAATGATTATTTTCCGAATACACGGGGCATTGCATAATTGTAAAGCCCGTGTTTGATCTTTTCTATATCTAAGGTCTTATACTCACCATTTTCGTAAAGGACCTTACCTCTGACCATAGTCATACATACATCTCTGCCACTTGCAGAGTACACAGCAGTAGAAAGCGCATTATGGACGGGAGTAAGCATAGGTGTATCAAGATCAAGCATAATAAGACTCGCGTCATATCCTACTTTGATCCGTCCAAGTTGCCCTTCTCTTCCCTGGGCATATGCACCGTTAAGAGTGGCAAGTTCAAGCGCTTTACAAGTATTTACTGTCTTGGGGTCAAGTGTCGTTCCCTTTTGAAGAAGAGCGCACATCTTCATCTCTTCAAACATATCGTGGTTGTTGTTTGAGCAAACACCGTCTGTGCCTAATCCAACACGCACCCCCTTGCTGAGCATATCATTAACTCTTGCAATACCGCTTGCAAGTTTTAGGTTGCTGATGGGATTGTGAGCCACTGTGACGCCTTTTTCACGCAATATGCTCATATCATTATCGGAAAGCCACACACAATGAGCAGTTGTTGCGCGTGTATCAAATACCCCAGCATCGCAAAGAACTTCGGAGGGAGTTTTTCCATATTTAGCAATACACTGCTCATGTTCAAACTTAGTCTCCGAAAGATGAAGCTGCATATTCAGGTCATATTGCTTAGCATATCCCGAATAATCCTTCCAGACTCTTTCAAAAGAGGTATACTCAGCGTGAACACCCGCATCAAGCTTAATACGACCATTGTCAATATTATGCCAATCGCGGCGCATTTCTTCCATTTGAATATACGGATTATCCTTTTCAAAAATATACC
>CAZOSH010000296.1:0-973 GCA_964582395.1 uncultured Oscillospiraceae bacterium
TTTGAAGCAAATCATTTCCTCTGCTTTCGATTTGTATGCAGCGATGCCTAATATCTTGGAACAATGTTTAGTTTTGGTTTATCAGCATTGTGGATGGGACTTTATACAAAACGAAAACAGATACGCATCTGAGCTTCCCGAAAATATGTTGTACCCGACGTTCAGCGATTTGTGTCGTGAAGTTGATACCTATCTTGATAACGCAAAGTTTGGCGAGGAACTGAAAGGAAATTATCGTGGTGCTCTGTTGTCGAGACTTCAAAGTTTCACAAGTGGTCCTAAAGGTATGTTGCTGAATACTTCTCAGCATCTTCCTTGCGACGAGTTGAGCGAAGGTAGAGTTGTTATTTCTTTGGATTCTTTGGCAGATGATGCGGATAAGTCCATCGTGATGGGAGTTATCATTGCTCAATACTACGAGTATCTGAAAACTAAATGTATCGGCAGCACAAAAAAAGATTTACAGCACATTGTGGTAATCGAAGAAGCTCATCATCTTTTTGCTGGGGACACTACTGCTTCTGCTTCGTCTGGTGAAGGCGGCAGCGGTCAGAATTCTTCTCAAGAGCTTGTGAAGACTCTTAATAATATGCTGGCTGAGATTCGTGCGTATGGAGAAGGCTTTATCATTGTAGACCAAAGCCCCTCTGCGCTTCACCCCTCCGTTCTAAAAAATACCGGTATCAAGGTGGCGCATAGAATAGACTACGGAAAAGACATTGAAGCTATGCAAGATGTTCTCTTGTTGGATAAAGACGACAGAGAGCTTGCTACTCTTTGTCCCGGACAGGCTTTAGTCCACTATGGCGGTATGCGTACATCTGCAAAGGTTCAAGTACCGCAATGCGATTCCAAAGAAGAATCTGTCATTATTGAGCGTGAGGAAATCAGCGGAAACAGCGTTGTCAGCACACTCTTGGAAGACAGCACATTATCGACCTACATTAACTCTGTAATCATTGACCGGGTTATC
>CAZOSH010000296.1:983-1740 GCA_964582395.1 uncultured Oscillospiraceae bacterium
TGTATGATGAACTGGATAATTGCAAAGAGATATATTTGCTCCTATGCAAAGCAATAAAAACCGCAATGATAAAATACGGTCACTCGGAGTTGGTTGCGAAATTGACCGAAGGACACCTTATGGCAGAGTATATTGCAACCATGATTCCTGCAAGACTGGAAAAGCTCTTTCCTCACCAATATTGCACCTGCAAGATGGTGTGTATGTTCATCGAAAAGTTCCTTACCCTTGCATCTGAAACCAACGGTGAGCTGAGCAAGGCAGAATTGCAAGCGTTTATAAGTTACCGTGAACATAAGCTTGAACCTCGCATCTTGGAGTTTTATGAATACACCAATATCGAGGAATACAAGAGTGCAAGAGCGTTAGTTGGCAATACTGTTGACTTGAATCTTGTTTGTAATGTTGCCGCAGACCTTATCAAGCTCAATGTAACACCGGAAGATTTGAATAATAACCTCAATCGTCTTTTGTTGGGTCACTATTTCTTATGTATGCCTAAGCATTTTGAACTGCTTGCTTCCCGTACAATAGGATTGTTGAGTTACAAAAGAAGAAAGGAGTCGGTATGATAGGAGAAAGTATAGGCTTAGCTGTTGAAAAGACCGCTGAAGCAGCCGTAACAGCAAGTGAAGTAGCGGAACTCGGTGCAATTAAGCCTAATGGTTTCGGTTCTCTCATAAAAGAACGCTTTCCTTCCGAAGTTGCTCAGCCACAGATTGATGCTCTATATTCCTCGGAATTTCCTCAACTTAAT
>CAZOSH010000297.1:0-1738 GCA_964582395.1 uncultured Oscillospiraceae bacterium
CATCCATCATTTCAGTAATGATGCCGTAATGCTCTCTTTGCACAAACATAGCAATTATATGCAGTTCAATATCTCCGTAATCGGTTGAAAACTCCACTGCAGGAACTACTATTACTTTTTTTCCTTCTCCCGCCTGAACGAATTCATCAAGCCCGCCAACAGTGTTATGATCACAAAGGACTATGGCAGAAAGTCCAATATCTTCTGCCAAATTAACAAGCTCTGTAGGCGAAAGCGTTCCATCAGAAAAGTATGAATGTGTATGTAGATCACAGTTACTCATCATTGTATAACCTCGTTTTATATTATCTCGTATGTATACGGACAATAATATACATCATCTTGTGTTTTTTGGCAAGCGCAGCAAAAACAAAATACCCCGTCAAATTGACGGGGTATTGATCATTTGATATTCAGGCTTACACAGATCTGCTTTGCTGATTTTTCATAGTCATCTACATTAACGATAAAATCGCATATTTCTGCGTTCCGGGTTTCGGCTTCAATTGCCAGCAAGCGGGTCACCTTTTCATCTGTGGAAATATCCTTATCCAACAATGCTTTAAGTAAATCTCGCTTTTCTCTCTTAATATAAATGGTTACAACATTGGTAAAATGAGTTTTCAGTGCCATCGCACCACATATATCCATAACAGTAAGAACGTGTTTTCCTTTTTCAAGAATGTCGTATACGTCTTTTTTCCTCGTGCCGTAGAAATTATTTGCATAAACGGTAGATTCAAACATCTCCCCGCTCTCGCTCATCTTTCGGAACTTTTTTTCGGAAACATGCACATATCCCGAGTCCTTATGTCCATCGGTCGGTTTTTCGGTGGTATAACTAACCAGCTTCTCAAAGCAAGTGTTCTGAGTCAGCATAATATCTGCAATCTCATTCTTTCCGCTGCCGGAAGGACCGACAAGAACAACTATTCTTGGCTGGTCCAATGTAAAGCGTTGTATCTTTACACTATAGCTCTCAGCTATGATCTCAACGAGTTTAAGGAACTCATCATAGTTATTCACCGCAAGCATTCCTGTAGCTTCCTGATTCCAAGGCTTGCGCATCAAGATGGGATATGCAGCATTGGATCGGAACACATTATGCATACCGTCATCAAACAGAATATCCACATCTATTTTGTCTTTTCTTGAACCCATATAGATGTGATCGGGAGGAATCTCGGGAAACTCCTTCATTATACGCTCGGCACGGATTCCCATAAACTCGGGACGAATCGATGTGGAGACAAAAACTTCGGTCATTTGTGAAAGCTTTTGTACAAACTCGCGGGCGCCCTTAATAGCAGGTTGGTTTTTGAAGAACTCGGGATCATCAAAAAACTCAAAAATAACATCTGCACGTGTGCCAAGTTTTCCCCACCTGTCCACTTCGTATATAGTAAGAGGAGGATCAAAATTATACTTTTCATTCGCCAAACGGATAGCATAAGGAACACATTCCATAAGCACGTCATCAATATCCAGTGCTGTGGAAAGCCTGTACTTTCTGTCCATTAATTTCACCCTCTCAAATACTCATAATCACTTGGTTAAAAAAACAGCCTGTTGTGCCAAAAATAGCACTAAAAGCTGCTCGCAAAGATATTATATATAACCTATTTCAAAAAATCAATGATTTTATTTGCATTTTGCAAAACCTATGTTATAATAATTATTGTTGCTTGTCGAAACGCTGAAGGCATTTCGACGGCCACCAAAAGCGGCTGTGCCATTT
>CAZOSH010000298.1:0-1732 GCA_964582395.1 uncultured Oscillospiraceae bacterium
TGAGAAACAAGGGTCGCATCGTCAAGGTTGGGGTCAAAGGGAAGTCCTGTTTCAAGATTTATTGCGCCGGAGGAAAGAACGACGATTGCGGTCATTGTGCAGACCACAAAGGTGTCGAAGAATACCTCAAAGATTCCCCACATACCCTGCTTGACGGGCTCTTTTACATTGGAGGAGGCGTGTACCATTACCGAAGAGCCTAAGCCCGCTTCGTTTGAGAAGATACCACGCTTGCAGCCCTGGGTGATTACCTGGGAGATCGCCACACCTGCAGCGCCGCCTGCCACTGCCTTGACACCGAAAGCGAAGCGGAAAATAGAGGAAAACATAGCGCCTACATTTTCAATGTTGACAAAGAAGACCATCAATGCGCCGATGATGTAGGCAATCGCCATAATGGGCACTACCTTTTCGGCAAAGGAAGCGATGCGCTGTAGACCGCCGATAACGATAAGGGCGGTAAGCGCCATCAGGGCAAGGCCGATGATGATATTGATAACGGGAATACCTCCCACTTCGCCCAGATCGACTCCGCTAAAGAATGCCGATTGCAGATTGAGGGTTATCTTGTTGACCTGTCCCATATTTCCGATTCCGAAGGATGCCAAAATGGCAAAAACCGAAAAGAGAAAAGCCAGTGCCGCTCCGATGAACTTAAAGCCTTTTTTGCTACCCAAGCCGTCGCGGAGAAAATACATAGGTCCGCCCGACCATTCACCGTCGCGGTTGCGGCGGCGGTAGTAGATGCCCAGAACGGTCTCGGAATATTTGGTCATCATTCCCAAAAATGCGGCAACCCACATCCAAAAGACCGCGCCCGGACCGCCGATAACGATGGCGGCAGACACGCCTGCAATATTTCCCGTGCCGATGGTTGCGGCAAGGGCAGTACACAACGACTGAAACTGCGTAATAGTCTTTTTGTCGGTCTTTTTGGTTGCTTCGCTGTCCTTTTTAAAGATGGAGCCGATGGTCTCTTTCCACCAATGACCCAAATGTGACAACTGAAATACACGGGTGACAAGGGTCATCAAAAGCCCGCCTCCCAAGAGAATGATAAGGCCGATCTTGACCCATACGAACTCGTTTATCACCGAGTTGATATCTGCAATTTGCTCCATTAGCTTTTCCATAAAAAGCCCTCCTGAAAATAAAAATACGGATCACACCCAAAGGCGCGATCCGCAAAAGCCAAATAAAACCCTTAAAAATACCCGTAAGTATTTTCAAGAGAATGCACTTTGTCCTTTTGCCTGAGAGATTAACGCTTGCGCGCTTTGCACCTTCGGCACCCAACTTAATGGGGTTCTCCAAAGTTCTGTCGGTCTACAGTCTCCATCCTTTCGGACTCCTGAGAGTGTTACTCCTTCGGCAGCTCGCTTGCGCGGGCACTTTTCTGTAGACGTCACACAGATATTCAATTGATGTGGTTATTATACCCGCTTACTCTGTAAAAAGCAAGCGTTTTTTATAAAATGTTATATAGTCCGCTATTATCCCGATAGGTTGCAACCTTGCAGTTTCAACTAAATGTTACCGAGACCGTTTATACTAACGGAAAGCTCGACAAATTGGAATTAAGCCCTGCCTTGTGTTCAATGAGGCGAGCCCAAAACAAGGAAATACAATATCATTGAAATAATATCAATAGCAAAAACCACTGCCAAAATAATGCCAATGATTTTCAATATTTTCTTTGTTTTGCCCTTGTTTTTATCTGTCATTACTTTTC
>CAZOSH010000299.1:0-1702 GCA_964582395.1 uncultured Oscillospiraceae bacterium
CAACGAGACCGTAGACTGCACCCTTTGGCGCAGAAAGGTCAACGCCATTAAGAGCTTTAAAGCCATCAAAGGTTTTAACAACACCTTTTACTTCAATCATTGAGATAACCCTCCTTTATAACAGCAATCATCTCATCGGCGGTTACTCCGAGAAATAAAAGCTCCTTAACTGTATCGGAAAAGCGCACAAGCAATTCTTCCTTTCTTTTTCCGAAAACCTGTTCACCATCGGCGGCAAAGCTTCCCCTTCCGCTGACAGTGTAAATATATCCCTCTTCTTCAAGCTCACGATAGGCTCTCTGAATGGTATTCGGGTTGACCGAAAGTCCCGCAGCAAGTTCTCTTACCGACGGCATTCTTTCATTGGGCTTATAGATGCCCGATATAATATACCCGCGTAATCGTTCTTTAAGCTGCAGATATACGGGCTCGCCGCCGCGGAAATCTATAACTGCCATTTTATCCCTCCTTCGCGTATCAAGCGTATTAATATTCTTAATACACTTATATGCTAACATTACTGTAAATATTTGTCAACAGCTTTTTGTAACAATTTAATAAACTCCCGAATATGATGTTAAGGCGGCAGTATGTGCCGCTTACTATTTTCAGGAGGAATTTCAAAATGGACATAGATGATCTGATTTTTGAGGACGAAGAATATCATCCAAGTGACAGATAGCACCACTTCCCTGCGCTTAACATATAATGAACTGTGCCCCTATAAATACAAGGCGGTGATTATATGTATTCATACTGCAGAAACTGCAACACCTGCGCAGGAGCTCGCTCAAACGGATGCAGCTGCTGCGGCAATAATAATTCTTCCCGATGCACAAGGGAAATAACACAGTATCAGATCTCACGATATATAGACATTCCTATGAATATCTATTACGGAGAAGGCTATACACAGGAAGACAGTATAAGAAGTATTGATAACTCCCTGTCCCAAATTGCTCAGACTCTTTGCTGCATCTGCTGCAAGCTCTGATAGGTCGGCGGCTTTCCCGCCGCCTTACATACTTATAGGGCATAAAAAATCTCCGTGGAATGCACCACGGAGATTTAATTATTTATATCAGTCCTGCCAACGGCCGTCGTGTATTTCATGTGCAACGCCGTTTTCAAGGCTTTTTTTGACATCGATAAGGCGTTGGTTCTTTGAGCCGCGAAAACGAAGCATAAGACTTTTTTCAGCAAGTACGAATCTGCCATCAACCAGCACATCGCAGAGCTTAAGCAATTCAAGCCTATCCCCTCCCGCTGCAATAAGCTGCTCAAAGGTGTAGCCCGAATATGCTGCAAGTTCGAGACCTGCGCCCTTGACTTTTCTCGCAAGATCAAGCAACGCTCCTGCCTGCTCAAAGGGCTCTCCTCCCGAAAGAGTAACGCCCGAAAGCAAGATATTGGCCCTTATCTTTTCCCAAAGGGTATCTGTATCAACGATCTCTCCCCCGTTATAATCGTGGGTCTGCGGATTGTGACAACCCTCGCAATGATGAGGACAACCCTGGGTAAAAATTGTAAATCTAAAACCGGGACCGTCGGTGATGGATTCACCGACGGTTCCTGCAATTCTTAAATCAGACATTATGCTTTACTCTGTCTTTTTCCTCAGGGAACATGGATATACAGGCCCAAGGGGGTCTTGTTGGGTCGCTTTGTTAAGATGGGCATGGTATTTTACCTCCGGTAAAAT
>CAZOSH010000300.1:0-1700 GCA_964582395.1 uncultured Oscillospiraceae bacterium
ATCTGTCATTACTTTTCGGCTGATTTTTTCGACTTTTTCAGTAAATCCTGATGTTTGCACACTGTTTTTTTCAGTTATTCCTTCTTTGAGCAGATAGTCCATTGAACAGTCAAATATCTTGCCAAGTTCAATAAGTTTGTCGGTTTCGGGATAGGCGATATCCGACTCCCATTTGCTGATGGTCTGACGCGAAACACCGAGAATGTCGGCAAGCTGCTCTTGGGTATAGTTTAATTCTTTTCTTTGCTTTGCAATTTTTTCACCAAGTGTCATAGTAATTTATTCCTTTACGTTTTTGTTGCACTTATTATAGTATATTCAACAAAAACATACTACCAATTCGGTGTTTCTAAATGTAAACTTTAAGTTGCGGTACTCGTTTTACATCTTTTATTCATTTGAAAAAATTGGAATATGACGGCTTCTTCTGTTATTTTTTTGCTATTACAATCGGTTGATAGAATCCTGTTTCTTCCGGGAACTTCCATACTACTTCACTACAACCATTAGCAACAAGTAAGTTTGTCAGCTCTTCTCTTCTTGTTGCTCTATATTCGCAGTCGAATTTACTTATTTGCAAAGTTTCTTCATCGTCAATGATATACTGTGTAAGTTTGTAATGCTCGCCGTCCCAGATCCAAGTTTGGAAAGATACCCTTTGCCCTTTGTTTGTCTTGTGGATATAAGGGGGAGAATATGGCGGTTTATCCATAAGCAATGCATCATAATCTCTGATGCTGGCAACAAACATGCCGCCATCTACAATCTGATTTGTAATGCTCTTAATTGCTGACTCCAATTCGTTCTTTGTGAGCATATGTGGCAGTGCGTTATCTATGCAGATCACAATATCAAACTGTTCTGAAAAGACCTCTGATAAAGCACAAAAGTCTGCATTTACAAACGGGAGTTGCACATTGTTCTTTGCGGCTCTTTCCCTCGCTTCCGCAAGCTCTCCAACACTGATATCGGAGGCTGTAATATTATATCCCTGCATAGCAAGACCTATCGCCTGTGTTCCTATTCCACAGGCACAGTCTAAAATATGGGCGGATTTGTCAAATCCATTATCTATAAAAAGTCTGTCCAGAATTACAGCCTGCTCCTGTATAGTAGCTTGCCAATCAAGAAACAGTTTGTCGTATTGAGAAGCTAAGTTATCATAAAAAGTCTGTGTGATATCTATGCTAATACCTCCTTTTCAAATTTATGTTTGTCTAACCGGTTCTTGGTCTGTTTAGACGCGGAAATCGGTAAAAACTCCCGAATATCTGAATTTAACATTTTTGCACTCAAAAACTGTGTAGAATTACAACGCGAAACCCGGCCAAGATAATTGTGAAATATATCAATACTTTTTTGAGCGGTCAGTCCTCGAAAAAGAAGACCTCCTCGACAGTCTTATTGAAAACTTTGGCAATGTCCACAGCAAGCTTGACAGAAGGGAGTTTGTAGCCGTTTTCAATTCTGGTGATGGTTTCTCTATGAACGCCAACTCTGTCGGTGAGTTCTACCTGAGGCATATTCTTTGAAGCTCTTAAAGCTTTGATATTGTTTTTGTATTTATCCATAATGCAAACTCCCATAATACAAGATTATATTAAAATTATAGCCCATCACCCGTTTGGCGTCAATCCCATTGTGACCTTTAGGTCACAATGGGAGAAAAGACTTATACTGAGTATGGAAAAGCACTTGTA
>CAZOSH010000301.1:0-1700 GCA_964582395.1 uncultured Oscillospiraceae bacterium
TAATCTTTGCGGTGACACTGCTTTGCGGTGCACCGCTTGGTTTGCCTATAGCCTTCTGCTCAATGAGCAGGTTTAAACCGCTCAAGGCGCTTTCCAAGGTCATAGTTTGGATAGTTCGCGGTGTTCCTCTTATGCTGCAGATATTCATCATCTACTATGTGCCCGGTCTGCTCTTTAATTTCCCAATGTTCAGTAGGATAGACATCTATATGTTGGTCAACTACGGCATTGAGGATGCGGGCAGGATCGTCGCGGTCTTGATTGCTTTTACTCTTAATTATGCTTGCTATTTTTCCGAAATATATCGCGGTGGAATCGAAAGCATTTCCTATGGTCAGTATGAGGCAGGTTATGTTCTCGGTATGACCAAATCGCAGATATTCCGCAAGATAATTCTTGTTCAGGTAATTAAGCGCATCGTTCCCCCCATGTCCAACGAGATCATCACTCTTATCAAGGATACCGCCCTTGCAAACTGTATCGTAGTAACAGAGATAATCTATCAGGCAAAGCATCTTGCCGCTACCAAGGCTTTGATTTGGCCCCTGTTCTTTACCGGTGTTTTCTACCTGATATTTGTTGGTATTCTCACCATTCTGTTGGGCAAGCTTGAGAAGAAACTCGACTATTTCAGAGGTTAAGCTATGGCACATTTAGAAGTAAACAACTTAACAAAAAGCTTCGGCGACCTGCAGGTGCTTAAAGGTGTCAGCTTTACCCTTGAAAAAGGAGAGGTTCTTGCCATAATCGGCTCTTCGGGAAGCGGAAAGACCACCCTTTTGCGTTGCCTCAACTTTCTTGAAACTCCCGACGGCGGACAGATAACCGTATCGGATAAACCCCTGCTTGACGGACACGACAAGGACGACGAGATACGCAAAAAGAGACTGCACTTCGGTCTTGTTTTTCAGTCCTTTAATCTGTTCCCCCAATATTCGGTATTGGAAAACATTTGCCTTGCTCCCCAACTGCTTGCCCAGGAAAAGCCCGATTTCAAGGCCAATAAAGCAAGCATAATGGAGGATATCCGCAAAAATGCCGAGGGGCTTTTGGAAAGAGTGGGGCTTGCCGACAAGGAAGATGCTTATCCCTGTCAGCTTTCGGGCGGACAACAGCAGCGTGTGGCAATTGCCCGCGCCCTTGCCCTCTCCCCCGAGATACTTTGCTTTGACGAGCCCACAAGCGCCCTTGACCCCAATCTGACCGGTGAGGTGCTAAGGGTCATCAGAAGCCTTAAATCCTCCGACCGCACCATGATAGTGGTCACCCACGAAATGGACTTTGCCCGCAAGGTTGCCGATAAGGTGATCTTTATGGCAAACGGCGTGATCGAAGAAGAAGGCACACCCGAACAGGTCTTTGACAACCCTCAAAGCGGGCTGACACGCGCCTTCCTCACCGGCTTCGACTTCGACAAAGACGAATAATTTGCATATGTTAAAACTGCAGCATCACACTTGATGCTGCGGTTTTTATTTGTATTTCGATGTGCAACTCGGCTCCTTGTGCAAATAGGGCAACGGCACGAGCAAGCCCGTGCCCTACATTTGCCGAAGTTAAACTTCAGACTTACCGTCTCCCCTGTCTGCGGGACGCAGTGGGCTGAGTCCCCTACACTGTTGTGACCTTTAGGTCACAATCCACTACCCTCCCGTCGGACCGAGGAACCCTTGGCTCCCTCTATAGGGAGCCTTTGAGAC
>CAZOSH010000302.1:0-1698 GCA_964582395.1 uncultured Oscillospiraceae bacterium
GGGCGATGTAGACCCTGTTGCGCAGGCAGAATTGACAGAAAAATGTGTTGTATTGCTTAAAAAATATTATGATGGTAATATCGCACTAAATCCCGGTTCAACAGATTGCAATATACCTTGGTCAAAGGGTATTCCTTCGGTTTGCATAGGCGGCTATATTGGCGGCGGCGCTCATACAAGAGAAGAGTTTGCCAGACTTGACAGCTTTGAGCCGGGTCTTAAAATGGTAATGGAGTGCATTCTTCTTGCATTCTGAAAAAATCCTTTCCTGTTGAGGGAAAGGATTTTTTTTATTTATCGATTTTTAAAAGCTTTTGCGACAACACAAAAAGATTTTCATCCGCAGATGAATTAATAAATGTAACAGTACCGACACAGTGACTTGTATTCAACAGATCCTTTTGCTTAAGCCGCCTCATTAATTGCCGTGACGTACCTTCGCCTCCGTCAATGATCTCGACACTATCACCGACAATAGAAGATATTGCATTTTTGAGGAAAGGATAGTGGGTGCAGCCTAAAACAACGGCATTTATGGGTTTTGTGATATGTTCATCAAGTTTATTGTGAAGATAGCTATTCAAGTCATCACCTGAAAAAATGCCTTTTTCAACATATTCCATCAATCCCGGGCAGGGAACAGGAATAATATCGGCATCTTTGCCGTAATGTGCCCAAAGCGATAAAAACTTTTCTTCTTTTAAAGTCATCTTGGTTGCCATTACCAGGATTCTGCCGTTTGGAAAATGCTCAGCGGCGGGTTTTAATGCGGGTTCAACACCGATTATTGGAGTATCAGGGTATTTACTTCTCAAAAAATCTACACCTGCAGATGTGGCCGTATTGCAAGCAATCACAATTGCTTTGACACCGCGAGATATAAGCAGATCGGCGCCTTTTTCGCAGAGCCGGCGGACTTCGGAAACTGGACGGATACCATAGGGGGCGTTGGCAGAATCGCCGAAATAGATATAGTTTTCATTGGGAAGCAGCTTGACAGATTCACGAAGAACACTTATACCGCCAAGACCTGAATCGAAAAAGCCTATAGGACTGTTTTTGTCCATATGGTTTCCTCCTTTCACGAATGATGGTTTTATTATAACAATAATAGATTGTTTGTGCAAGTGTTATAAAAACATAGCCCATACATAATGTATGGGCTGCATTTTTAAAGTTTTACAGTTTTGCCGGGATCTATTTTGATTATTGTTTTTTGGGGAGTGGGCATTCTGACTTTTTCATTAAATGTTACGGGTAATTCTACTTCTGCCCACAGAGTAAAGACTGTGGGATTGTATATCATACTTCCGTCAGTAGAGAACACCAAAGAGTTAAATGCGTTGATATAATCATAGGCCTGAATGTTTGTACAGTACCATACATCGTCTATTTTGCCCACCATTTCAAAGATCTTCTCAATATGATTCCAATTGTTCTTTTCATCAAACTCGTAGGAGTGACCCCATACATAGAAAAAGTACGGGTCGCGTTCGGGGGTTTTAAATATGAACTTTTCAATCAGAGAGAAGATATCTTGACTGTTATGATGACAAGTTGGATAAAGCCGCAACCAGTCCGAAGGAACAGAAAGATCATATGAGTTTTTTATTGTTCGGGCATAAACTATGCCGCATAGGCGGAGTATATCCACACAATCGTCATCATACATACCGTAAGGATATGCGCACCCGCGGA
>CAZOSH010000303.1:0-1692 GCA_964582395.1 uncultured Oscillospiraceae bacterium
AAAAAGTCTGTGCAAACTTAACTAATATGCACAGACCCATAGATGTAAAGTTTTTTGGGTGTAGGGGCTTTTTTTCCAAAAAGCACCTGCGTTCTTTTCGTTTCTTCTCGGTTTAACATCATTTATTTTTTCAAAGCATTTTCCAGTATCTTCTTTTCATGGTGAGCAAGATTACCCGTCCTAATAATATGTCTCGGGCATTTAGTAACGCAGACACCGCATCCCGTACACTTGTCATAGTCAATAGATGCAACAAAGTTCTCTATCTTTATCGCTCCAGCCTCACAGTTCTTTTCACAGAGACGGCATCCGATACAACCAACGTCACAGTTCTTCATTGTCATTTTTCCGTTATCTACCGACATACAACCTACCCAGTATGCACTATGGTAAGGGATAAGCTTAATTATCTGCTTAGGACACGCTGAAACACAGGCTCCGCATCCCGTACACTTATCATAGTCGATATGGGCAACACCGTCTACTACCTTTATGGCATTGAAATTACACTTCGTCACGCAAGTGCCGTAGCCAATACAGCCGTTCAAGCAGAGCTTGTTTCCTCCGCCCAGCTTTACTACTGCCGCGCAATCACGGGGCCCCTCGTAAATGTACTTTGATCTCACGCGTTCAAGCGTTCCAGAGCACATTACCTGGGCTCTCATTCTTACAGTCTTTTCTGCCTCAACACCCATTATCTCGCTTATCTTTTTTATATTATCTTCGCTTGTTGCTCTGCAGGAGTTAGTTTTAGCCTCGCCGCTTTCGATCGCCTCAGCCAAAGCATGACAGCTTGCATATCCACAGCCGCCGCAGTTTGCTCCCGGTAAAAGTTCAACTATCTCCTCCACCTTAGGATTTGTCTTTACAGCAAATATCTTGGAAACAAGTGCAAGCATAAGCCCCAGCAAAAGCCCAATCGCACCAAAGGATATAAATGCTATTACTATATTATTCATTGCATAGCCTCCTTTAACCGATATTCATTCCGGAAAAGCCCATGAATGCCATCGCTATAAGCCCTGCGGTTATAAGAGCAATAGGGGTTCCTTTAAATGACTGGGGAGGATTGGAAAACTGCATCCTTGCTCTTACTCCGGCAAATATAAGTATCGCCATAGTAAAACCTACTCCCGATGCAAAACCGAATATTACGGAATAAATAAAGTTGTAGCCATTTTGTATATTCAGCAATGCCGAACCAAACACCGCGCAGTTTGTCGTTATCAGAGGGAGGTATATTCCCAGCGATTCGTACAGTGCAGGAACCTTGCTCTTCAAGAAAAACTCTATCATCTGTACCAGAGATGCAATTATAAGTATAAATGCTATAGTCTTCAGATATTCAAGTTCAAAAGGAACAAGCACGTAGGTATATACACAGTAAGTTACTGCGCTGGAAAGAGTCATAACAAATATAACTGCACAGCCCATACCGAAAGCAGTGGACGGACTCTTCGAAACACCGAGGAAGGGACAGCATCCAAGGAATTTCGAGAAAATAAAGTTATCAATGAATACTGCAGAAATTATAAGAAGCAATATTCCCGAAAGGCTCATCTCCATATTCCCGCCTCCCTTTCAAGTCTCTTTTGTTCAAGCTCCTGCTGTTTAACATAGCTTTCACGTCTTTGGCGAAGCTTTTGCACCAGAGCTATAACAAAACCTAATGTTATAAACGCTCCGGGAGGC
>CAZOSH010000304.1:0-1683 GCA_964582395.1 uncultured Oscillospiraceae bacterium
CATTCTGCGGATGAAATATTTGCTTCGCAAATGTGACGGTGTCGCTGCGCGACGGATTGGTTAGGTGATTATATGAAAAAGAAAAAGAGGACCACTACAAAATGTGTTGTGTGGTGCTGTCTGATAAACGGCATTGCCTGGGTGTGGTGCAGTTATATTCTTGCATTTTTAGGCAAGACCGATATCGCGGAGGGGCTTTCCAAGGTGGCGGTCACCGAGATCGTGGGTGTAGTTTTGGTCTATTGCGCCAAGAGTCTGTTTGAGAAAAGAGAAGGCTTTGGCGCAGTGGGAAAAGAAAATGACACCGACTATCCTGACAAGGGAGGGCAAGAGGGAAACCCCTCCGTCAAAGCTAATGGCTTTGCCACCTCCCCTAGCAGGGGAGGCGAGATCGCTCAGTCAGATGCAAGGAACAAATACACACGAGATCTATAAAGTAAAGGAGGACTAAATGAAGGAGTTTATAGCGGAATGGGGTTTGCTTATCGTTGCGGCGGTAATTCTTGTTATCGGCGCGGCTATTGCGATTATTCGGTTTGCGAAAATGCCGAAGAAACAGCAGATAGAAGTAATCGGCAAATGGCTGCTGTATGTAGTTGTGGAAGCTGAACAGATCTTCGGCGGCAAAACCGGTGCGCTGAAGCTTGTATTTGCTTATGACAAGTTTATAGAGAAATTTCCTGCAGTCGCCAAAGTACTGCCGTTTGAGAAGTTCAGCGAGCTTGTAGACAAAGCGCTTGAGGAAATGGAAGAGCTTATTAAAAATAACGAGAGCATTGCTGCTTTAGTTGAATCAAGATGATTTCCCAAAAGAAAAAAGCCGAGAATAAATCTCGGCTTTGAAAGGAAGGGTCAGCGATTGATGTGAAGTTCGGCTTTGAGTGCCGCTTGAAGAACTGCGGAAACATTGATACCCGATTTGGCAGCTTCCTCATCTAACCACGAAGGGAGAGTTACATTACGGCGGACGGTACGGTTTTCGTGCTTGCGGCGATATTCGGCAAAGTCTACATCCACAAGTGTGACGATATCGTTTTCTGTGGACTTGCCGATCTGCGAGATCGAGGAAGGCGCGGGAAGGGTTTTCCCGTCATCTTCCATATCGATTCCCATAATACCGATGGCGTCACGAGCCATAAACATTGCCTCCGCCAATGTTTCACCTTGGGTGTTGATATCAAAGTCGGGAATGAATACTGTATAGCCTGATTCGTCGGGTGTTAAAACTATGGGATATGCGTTTTTCATAAAATTACCTCGGTTCAAAGCCAATTTACAGAGGGGCGTTTTCCGCTTTGGGCGCAGTCTTTCAAATAGAGGTTAATGAGTGTTTGATAGGGGATGCCTGACGACTCGGATTGAGTTTTAAAATAATCTATGGTATCCACATCAATGTTGATGGTTATTTGCTTTTTTGAGGGCTTTACATAGGGGTTTTTTCTGGGGTTCAATTCACAGATATTGTATTCGTCTCTCATAATATCACCTTATAGCCTTTCTAAATAGAATGATTGCTCGCTTTTGGTAGCTTTTCTTGCGGAAATAATTCGTATGCGGTTTTCGCTGTCACGGTAGCAATGGCTTACAATACAGATTTGTTCCGTTTTAAGAGCGCCTATGATGAGTATATGTTATTATTGTGTTGTTTGGTAAGTTTGTTTTTAGTTTTGTTGTTATTGGTGG
>CAZOSH010000305.1:0-1673 GCA_964582395.1 uncultured Oscillospiraceae bacterium
ATACATACCTACTTCGGAGCATTCACCGTTGAAGTTAGCCATAAGCTGTTCAAAAATATACTTCTTGTCAGCGTCGCTGATATCAGGATTGTTCTTGACAGTCTTTGCATAGATGCCGTATTCGTGTTCGGCAGCAAGCTTCATTTCGCCTTTTACCTCATTGAACTTTTCAGCGGGAACTTTGCAAACGGGGCACTTTTCAGGAGCGGAGTCACCTTCGTGAACATATCCGCATACGCTACAAACAAACTTTTTCATTTTAGAATCCTCCATACTTTTTATTTAAATTATATAAAATCACTTAGTTTAGCACTGTAAAGCTTATGTCTCAATTCTGAAGATATTTGCGAAAGTAAACAATGGAAAGGGCAGCAGTCCTTGTCGTGAACTCTTGTACACTCGAAATCTCCTGATAAGCAGTGGTTGATTTTGAGGGGACCGTCTATACACTCAATGATATGACCAAGGGAAAGTTCATTGACATCGGATTTCAAAAAATAACCCCCTGATGCGCCTTTGGTTGCGCCGACAATATCCTGTTCAGAAAGCCTGCGTAGAATCTTTAGAGCAAATCTAAGAGTAACACCGGTTTCTTCTGAAAGAGATTTTGCAGACATTTGTTTGCCGTTTTTTGCCAATGTATAACTTATTCTCAAAGCATAATCTGCTTCATGTGTCATTCTCATATGATTCACCTCATTCAATGTCTACAAGATTAGTATACATTCGATCTGTTATTTTGTCAACAGGAAAAATATATTTTTTTAAATTATTTTTTATACCTACCGCACAGTGCATTGATTTCATCAATAAATGAGGAAATTATTTTGTCTGAGGCGCCTTTGTATTGACGAATGATAGCCATAAGACGATCTCCAGCGGATAGCAGTTGTCTGTATATGGGGGAGATACTTTCATTAGATGTGGTTTGAGCGATTCTCTTTTTTGTACCTTCGCAAACTTTAGAGTTTTTGATCAGATCCCAGCTCTCTCCGCTGTATGGGGCAATGACATTCAGAGATAACTCTTCTCGTAATCGTTTGGAATAATGCTCCACCGACTCGTGATCACCATGAACAACAAAAACTCGCTGCGGTGCAGGGGTAAATGATTTTATCCAATTAATAAGACCTTTATCATCTGCGTGTCCGCTCACGCCTGCTACATTATCTATTTGAGCGTTGACGGCGATTTTTTCACCAAAAAGCTTTACTTCAGGTTCTCCGTCCAAAAGCAATCTGCCAAGAGTACCCTGTGATTGATAACCTACAAAAAGTATTGTACATTCGGGTCTCCAAAGATTGTGTTTAAGATGATGGCGTATTCTGCCGGCTTCACACATTCCGCTTGCGGAAACAATGACTTTCGGAGTAGTGTCAAAGTTTATGGCTTTTGATTGTTCTGAAGTTATGGACATATTAAGCCCGTCAAATTCAAGCGGATTAATTCCTCGAGAAATTAAAGCTTTAGTTTCTTCGTCAAAGCATTCCAGTTGATTCTCGCTGAAAACCTTTGTGGATTCTACCGCCATAGGACTGTCAATATAAACAGGAAAGCCGTCGTGTCCTTTGACGAGATTGTTTTCCTTTATATGACGGATAAAATATAAGATCTCCTGAGTACGACCAACTGCAAATGAGGGTATAACTAAATTGCCGCCTCGGTCAAGAGTG
>CAZOSH010000306.1:0-1662 GCA_964582395.1 uncultured Oscillospiraceae bacterium
GATGTTTTTTTGCGATATGCACCTTTTCTTCATCTGTGTACCCCGTTAGCTCTATAATTTCCATGCGGTCAAGCAAGGGTGCGGGAATGGAGTCTCGGTCATTTGCTGTAGTTATGAATAATACATCAGAAAGATCAAAAGGCAACTCGACAAAATGATCACGGAATGCGTTATTCTGCTCGGAATCAAATACTTCAAGGAGTGCGGATGAAGGATCGCCCTTATAATCACTGCCTAATTTATCGATCTCGTCAACAAGTATAAGACAGTTTTTGCTACCTGCCTGCTTGACAGCATTTATGATCCTGCCTGGCATTGCACCAATATATGTTTTCCGGTGACCTCGGATATCAGCTTCATCTTTAACTCCGCCCAAAGAAAGACGAGCAAAGTCTCTTCCCATCGCTTTTGCTATTGATCTGCCTATAGATGTTTTACCGACACCCGGAGGACCTACAAGGCAAATGATCTGACCCTTAACACCACCGGTAAACTCTTTAACAGCAAAGAACTCCAAAATACGTTCTTTTACTTTTTTCATTCCGTAATGGTCGGATTCGAGAATCTTTTTTGCCTTTTTGATATCGTTATTTTCGATTTTAGCGCGGTTCCACGGCAATTCGAGGCAAATGTCAAGATACCCCCTTACGACCGCGCTTTCGGGCGAGGAGGGCTGCATTTTGCCTAATCTGCGGGCTTCTTTGATAAGTTTATCTTCTGAATCGAGATCCAAGGCGAGCTTTTTTATCTTATTGATATAGGATTTAGATTCGCTTAGAACATCTTCCCCTTCTCCTAATTCTTCATGTAAAACCTTTATTTGTTCCCGAAGATAATAATCCCTCTCATTCTTCTCCATATTTTCCTTTACTTTTTCAGCCAATTCTTGCTCGACATTATGTATCTTTACTTCTTCGGCAAGGAGCTGTGTTAGTATGGAAAGTCTTCGTCTGGGGTTTATCTCACTGAGAAGGAGCTGTTTTTCATGATATTTAAATGAAGTATGGTGAGCAATAAAATCGGAGACATATCCGGGATTTTCATTATCAACGATGCTGATGTATGTCTCATCCGGCAGACGGGGACCTACGCTTGCACATTCAAAGAACATATCTTTGATCTTGCGCATCATTGCAATATCTCTTTTGGTTATAATGCTGATAGGAGTGTCATCGACAAGAGTAATATCCGAAAGAATCATAGGATCGGATTCAATAACTTTGTTAAGATATGCTCTGGAAATGCCCTCTACAAGAACTCTTATTGTATCTCCGGGTACGCGCAAAACCTGACATACTTTGCAAAGTGTTCCCATAGTGTACAGGTCTTCCTCAGAAGGATTATCATTTGCGATATCACGTTGTGTTACGAGAAATACTTCCTGATCTGTGCTCATCGCTTCTTCAATTGCTTTTACAGATCTTGGTCTTCCAATATCAAAATGGAAGAGAATTCCGGGAAATATAGTTAAGCCGCGTAAAGCGACAGTTGGTACATTTAAAACAGTTTTCTGGATCATATGCATAGTCCTCCCTATTATCCGTTTTATTATATCAAATCAAATGATATTTTTCAAGTCTTTGATGCAAGGTATATAAAAAACAGCTTGTAGGTTGTACAATGATGTGTGACAGAAGAAAATAAAGATAGCGAATAAGATTG
>CAZOSH010000307.1:0-1657 GCA_964582395.1 uncultured Oscillospiraceae bacterium
CTTTTAGCTTCATAGCACGGATGTTTTTCTCTCTGCCTTCAGCATTTTTCTTTGCGAACAGATATACAAATACGGGTTCAAAGCCTTGCACAAATTCTGCAACCTTTTGAATCGTTTCCAAAACAAGCTGACGGAGTACAATATCACGGATATAATGTATAGAACAAGTTCCCGTGTTTTCCTTGTAAGCGGCACATCTGTAAAATTCTTGTTTTTCAGTTATGCTCTTTGAAGCACAGAAATATAGCTTTGAACCACAATCGGCACAATATACCAAGCCTGAAAAAATACTTTCTCTGCCCGTTGCAGTATTTCGTCGTCTGTTTTTGCGAAGCTCCTGTACACGCTCCCAAGTAGTTTCATCAATAATGGCTTCTTGCGTATTAGGGATAATTTGCCACTCACTTTCATCATTGGGAAGTCTTTTGTGGATTTTATAGCTTATCATTGAACTCTTAAAATTTATTGTGCATCCAGTGTATTGTCTGTTGTCAATAATTCTTTTGGTTGTATCTCCGCACCACCTGTAAGGATCGGATGGTGTTTTGTTTGCGGTAGCTTTACCAACTGATTCAAAATATGCTGTTGGACATAATATTTTTTCAGCACGCAATCTTTTTGCAATCTGTGTCGGTCCCAACCCTTCAAGGCACAGCTTATAGATATATCGTACTACTTCAGCGGCAGGCTCGTCTATAATCCATTGTTTAGGATTATCAGGCGATTTTTTGTATCCATAGGGAATGGAGGCAGAAACTCGTTCTCCATTGTCGGCTTTTGCTTTCTGAACTGCTCGGATTTTTTTGCTTGTCTGTGCGGCAAACCATTCATTGAATATGTTGTTGAACGGCATCATTTCTGTACCGGTGTTATTCATCGTATCAACGTTTTCCTGAATGGCTATAAATCTTATTCCAAGAGTTGGATATGTGATTTCAAGGTATTTACCGACTTCGAGATAGTTTCTTCCGAAACGGCTTAAATCCTTTACAATAATGGTAGCAATTTCTCCGTTTTCTGCCATCTTTTGCATACGCTGAAAGTCAGGTCGCATAAAAGTAGTTCCAGAAACACCGTCATCTATAAAGAATTCAGGATGTAAAAATCCATGCTGTTTTGCATATTGCATTAAGATTTCTTTTTGGTTTGATATACTGTTGCTTTCGCCTTCTCTGCCATCATCTTGTGATAATCTGCAATATAGGGCAGTAATCTTTTCCTTTTTCTCGGCTTGTTTTGCCATTTTGATTCTCCTTTCCAAACTTGCCGAGCATTGCATAAGGTGTACACATTATACAATGCCCGACACAGTTCTACAATTTTATGAAAGTATCAAATTCTTGAATTGTTCTAACAAGGTCTGCTTACCCGATATATCAAAACTTGTTGACACCGTATATTCCGTTTTGCCGATTTTAGTTGTAAAATTAAGCTCGTCAAGCGGATATTTTATTTTATGGTGTTGTCTTTGGTTTGTGTCAATATAGTATTTGAGGTTTTCAAAACTCTCATTTTCATTAAGTCTTGGTTTATCAACCACAATAATCGGGATAGGACCAATTATGTTTTTCTTAACCATAAATAGCACCTTACCTTTCAGGGCCTTGCTTCTTTCTGTATTGAGCTTCACACATCTTGACGATTGCATCTTCAATCT
>CAZOSH010000308.1:0-1657 GCA_964582395.1 uncultured Oscillospiraceae bacterium
CCCTATCGCGGACCTGTCAGTGAGACCATCTATCAGCTTATGGGCGGTCTTCGTTCCGGTATGGGTTATTGTGGAACTCCCACTATTCCCGAGCTTCAGCAGAAAGCGCAGTTTGTCCGCATCACCGGTGCAGGACTTAAGGAAAGTCATCCCCACGATATTCATATCACCAAGGAAGCTCCCAACTACACAGTTTCTGACTGATTATAACAAAACTAATCCCCGACTGATTCAGTCGGGGATTTTCTTTTATTTTGATCTTATATACTTTATTGCCGAAAGTGCCGCTTTTGCGCCTTCTCCCACCGCAGTTGAAACCTGTAATATTCCGCCGATGCAATCGCCCGCCGCAAAGCACCCCGCAAGATTAGTCAGTCCGTTTTGGTCGGCGATTATATTTCCGTTTTCACACATTACTCCAAGCTTATTAGCAAGCTCCGACGCTCCGGCAAAACCTTGAGCAACAAAGAGTCCGTCTATGGCAAGTTTATTGCCGTCTTCAAATACAATACACTCAATTCGATCAGTACCTTCAAGATGTGATATCTTTGTCTCAATAGTCTCAAAAGAAGATATCTCACTGTTACTATCACCGTTAGTTAGCAACGTAACTCTTCCCGCTACATTTTTAAGGTATTCAGCCTCGTTCAGAGCATAATTGCCGCTGCCTAAAACCGCTACATTCCTTCCGCGGAAGAAAAATGCATCACATACTGCGCAGTAGCTTACACCTCTGCCCTCAAACTCTTCAACACCTTTTACATTGGGCTTTTTACGGGAATTTCCCATAGCAAAGATCAAGGCTTTACCTTCAAACCTTCCCTCTGTGGTATCAATTGCGTAATCTCCCGTCCATTCAACGCCGAGCACCTCGGCCTTTATGACTTCTGCTTCAAGTGCAGTAGCTTGTTTTATTCCTATGTCAAGCAATTCTGTACCGCTGAGCGTTTTTTCCAAGCCGAAGTAGTTGTCTATCTCTTCTGCCTTTTCAAGGGCACCGCCGTCCTTGCCCACAACAAGTACCGAAAGATTGGCGCGCTTTGCATAAATAGCTGCTGAAAGTCCTGCAGGCCCGCTGCCTATTATGAGAACATCATACATTTTAAACACCCTTTTCAATAAGTTCTGAAAGAGCCGTTTCGTCGAGAACGGTTATGCCCAATTCTTGTGCTTTGGCAAGCTTTGAGCCTGCCTCCTCACCTGCCACCACGAAATCGGTCTTTTTAGAAACCGAGCCTGAAACCTTGCCCCCGTTTTTTTCAATAAGCTCCTGTGCTTCCTTACGGGAGTAGTTAGGCAATGTTCCCGTAATAACAAAGGTCTTTCCGCCAAGGGATGTACCCTTTTCAACCTGTGGCTCAGTCATATTAACACCTACAGCCTTGAGTTCTTCAATAAGTTTCACCGACTGCTCGTTTTCAAACCATTTAACGATATTCTCTGCAGTAATCTTACCGATATCACGAATATCCTGCAATTCTTCGCTTGTTGCAGCCTTAAGTGAATCAATATCTCCGTATCTTTCTGCAAGTATCTTTGCAGCCTTTTGTCCTACCTGATTTATTCCAAAGGCAAAAAGCAGACGCTTCAGGGGCTGAGCCGAACTCTTCTCGATAGCCTCTGTCAGCTTAAGTCCCGATTTTTCGCCCAAGCCTTC
>CAZOSH010000309.1:0-1653 GCA_964582395.1 uncultured Oscillospiraceae bacterium
TCCCAACGGCGAAGTAAATGTGTATAAATGGGGAGAAAATATCTACGAAAGTATTTTTGATGAGTTTGAAAAAAAGACCGGTATCAAGGTCAATTACAGAACATATCAAAGTAATGAACAGCTTTATGCGGTTCTCAAGCAGGGCGGTGCAAGCTATGATGTAATTATCCCCTCAGATTATATGATCTCCCGTATGATCGAAGAAGATATGCTTGAAAAGATCAACTTTGAGAACGTTCCCAATATCGCAAATATTGATTCGGCATATCTTAACCAGGCATTCGACCCTCAAAACGAGTATTCTGTTCCATATACTTGGGGTGTAACAGGTATCATATATAATACCAAATACATAAAGGACGAAATAACCGATTGGGATGCTTTGTTTGACAGCAAGTACAAGGGACAGATCCTTCAGTTTGATAATTCCCGTGATGCATTTGCAAGCGCACTCCTTCTCTTAGGATACGATGTCAATACTACCAATAAGGCAGAAATTGATAAAGCGTATGAACTGCTGAAGAATCAAAAGAGCATCCTTCAAGGATACTATATGGACGAAATGTATGACAAACTCGAAGGCGGAGAAGCTGCAATCGGTGCATACTACGCAGGTGATGCGCTTCTTATGATGGAAAACAATCCCGATCTTAAGTTTGTTATTCCCAAGTCCGGCAGCAATTGGTTTATCGATGCCATGTGCATTCCTAAGGGTGCAAAGAATAAAGAAAATGCAGAAGCATTTATAAACTTCATGTGTGAGACACATATTTGTCTTACAAATATGGAATATACTTGCTATGCAACCCCTTCCAAGACCGCCTATGAGGAGCTTGACGCTGAAATAAAAAATAATCCCATTATGTTCCCTTCTCAGGATGTTATTAAAAAGTGTCAGATTTATGTAAATCTCCCTGCTGAAATCAATGAGTATTACGCAGAGCTTTGGACGAAACTAAAATCCTGACTTAAAACGGCGGCTTCATTACTGTGGAGCCGCCTTAATTATGCAGTTACCGATAAAGGATGATTCTATGGAAAGCTTTATTGTATCAATAAACGCTGTATTACCCGTATTTTTAATGATAGCATTAGGGTATCTTTTACGAAAAGTTAAACTTGTGGACGATGACCTTGTTTCACGAGTTAATAAGCTTGTATTCAGAGTATTCCTCCCTGTAATGCTTTTTAATAATATATACTCTTCCGACATAAAAAGTGTATTTAATCCAAAACTTGTTATATTTGCGCCATTAAGTGTTGTTGTTATATTTGCTATTGCTACTATATTTGTTATCACAATCAGAAAAGACAATAAACGTCGCGGTGCAATGATACAGGCACTTTTCCGCAGTAACTATGTTATTTTAGGTATACCAATAGTAAAAGCACTCTTCGGTGAGGAAGTTTCCGCTGTACCCGCCCTTTTGGCGGCATTTATTGTTCCTGTCTTTAATCTTTTGGCAGTTATAACGCTGGAAGTATTTCGCGGTAGCAAACCAAGTTTTTCACAGATAATAAAATCTATAATTAAGAATCCATTAATCATTGCATCATTGCTCGGATTTGTTTTTAATCTTCTCAGTATCAAATTCCCCGCTGTTATTGCTTCTACCATTTCAACAATCGGATCAGTTGCTACCCCTTAGCAAT
>CAZOSH010000310.1:0-1645 GCA_964582395.1 uncultured Oscillospiraceae bacterium
AACACTGCATTAAACCTTTTTGCAATGATACATTTATATATGCTTGGTCTGCCGTTCGATCTTTCCAGTCAAAAAGCACAAAAGAAGCTTAGGAATTACGTACCATGCAACCTTGCGTACAAGCAATACATCCATAAATCCGTCATTGGTGACAGCAGAAGGAACCATAGGCATTCCGCCGCCGAAAAACTTTCCGTTGGCGGCAACCATGATCAACATATCCTTATCAACTTTAATGCTGTCATCAATAACAAGATGTATCTTTCTGAACTTTATAGAAAGTACCGATACGAACAATGCCGCATAGTATGTAAGCTTACTTTTCCATTTTTTACGGTATCTTGCTTCTCTCGCAAGAATATCAACATCAAAACCTGTTCCTGTAATGTTGAGGCAACGCTTTTCACCTACTCTAATATAATCAATGGGGGTTGTCTTTCCTTCAAAAGCAGCCTCGACTCCACGCTTCACATCGTTAGTTATCCCTGCGCCTTCAGCAAAATCATTTCCTGTTCCGCAAGGAATCAAACCTAATGCCTTTGATGTGTCCATTCCATTAAGAACTTCGGAAAAAGTTCCGTCACCTCCTAAAGCAACAAGCCCCTCGCAATCCTCTTTTGCAGAAAGCTGTTTTGCAAGCTCTATAGCATGCTTAGGATACTCCGTTTCATATATCTCATATTTTCCATCATACGCAGATAGAGCCTCATTTAACAGCACTTTTGCTTCAGTGCCTTTTCCTCCGCCCGCAAGTGGATTAACTATAAAATATATCATATGCACAATCTCCCCCATTTTCTATCTTATAATATTCTACCACTTATCTAATAAAAAAACAATCTTTTCATAGACTATGTTGAAGTAAACAATCGGTAAAGTTTTTATATCGCACTCTTTATTTTATAATAATAAGATGGTATACTTGAATCGAAAGGAATGATACTATGAAACTCACCTTTTTAGGCGCAACACACGAAGTAACAGGTAGTTGTTTTCTTCTGCAGGCAGCCGACAAAAATATTGTCATAGATTGCGGAATGGAGCAAGGTAAGGATATATTTGAAAATGCAGAAATGCCCGTCGTTCCAAGCGATATTGATTATGTATTCTTAACCCACGCTCATATAGATCATTCAGGCAAGCTTCCTCTCTTATACTCAGGCGGTTTCAGAGGAAAAATTTTATCAACCGAAGCAACTGCCGATCTATGTGCCATTATGCTTCGAGATTCTGCTCACATTCAGGAATCGGAGGCTGAATGGCGCAACCGTAAATCGAAGCGCGCGAGCGGAAAGCCATATACTCCTCTATATACTATGGCTGATGCTGAGGCAACCATTAAAATGTTTGTAACCTTCCAATATGAAAGAATATATGAGATCTGCGAAGGTATTTCGGTAAAGTTTGTAGATGCAGGACATCTTTTAGGTTCTTCTTCAATCCAATTGATTGTCACAGAAGACGATGTAACTAAAAAAATAGTCTTTTCAGGTGATATCGGAAATATCAATAAACCTATTCTTCGTGATCCTCAGTATATTACAGACGCAGACTATGTTATAACAGAATCAACCTATGGAAACCGAAGCCATAGTGATAATCCTGACTATATTGCTGCTTTTACTGCTGCTATCCAGGACACTCT
>CAZOSH010000311.1:0-1644 GCA_964582395.1 uncultured Oscillospiraceae bacterium
CAAAAAGCAGACGGGACAGGGGCTGAGCCTTACTCTTCTCGATAGCCTCTGTCAGCTTAAGTCCCGATTTTTCGCCCAAGCCTTCCAATGCCGCAACATCGGAGGAAATCAGTTTATATAAGTCTGCGGCAGTTTTTATGAGTTCTGCCTCAAGCAATGCTTCAACGATTGCGGGGCCGAGACCCTCAATATCCATGGCATCACGAGATGCAAAATGCTCAAGTCTTCTAGACAATTGAGCAGGGCAACTATCTCCGCTGCATTTGACAAAGGTATCTTCGTGAACTGTAGGCGCACCGCAAACGGGACAAAACTCCGGCATAGTATAGGGTATGGAATCTACCGGACGCTTGTCCATAACAACGCCGAGAACTTCCGGAATGATCTCTCCTGCCTTACGTACGATAACAGTGTCCCCTATACGGATATCTTTTTGAGCAATCATTTCTTTGTTATGCAATGTAGCCTTGGAAACAGTTGTACCCGCAAGACGCACGGGCTGCAGCACCGCATTAGGTGTAAGCACACCCGTTCTTCCCACCTGAATCACAATGTCCAACAATTTTGTGGGCTTTTCTTCGGGTGGGTATTTGTATGCCACCGCCCATTTAGGACATTTTACAGTACTTCCGAGAGCCGCCCGTTGCGCAATGTCATTAACCTTTATAACAATACCGTCAATAGCAAAATCAAGGCTGTCTCTATGTTCTCTGATATACTCAATAAACGAAATGATCTCATCAACACTACTCGCAAGAGTGTAAGGCTCAACAACTTTACAGCCTATACTTTTCAAGTATTCAAGGGTGTCCTTGTGTGTTTTAAATCCCAATTTCTCACCGTTCTGCAAATTAAAGCAGAATATGGACAGACCTCTCTCGGCGCATATACGGCTGTCCAACTGACGGAGTGAGCCCGCCGCGGCATTTCGGGTATTAGCAAGCAGTTGTAGACCCCGGGCTTCCCTTTTTGCGTTAATTCTGTTAAAGACACTTTGAGGCATATATACCTCTCCGCGTACTATAAGCTCATCATATTCGGTTTCTATACTCATCGGAATATCAAATATTGTTTTCAGGTTTTCAGTAACATCTTCGCCCACGCTGCCGTCGCCGCGGGTCGCTCCGCGAACAAATACTCCGTTGCGATATTCAAGACAAACCGAAAGACCGTCGATCTTTAGTTCGACGGTATATTCAGCATCGGGAAATCTCTCTTTCACCCGCTTATCAAAATCTCTTATTTCATCGTATGAAAAAACATCCTGCAGGCTCTGCATAGGATATGAGTGAGTAACTTCTTCAAAGCCTTCAAGTATTGCGCCACCTACTCGTTTGGTAGGACTATCAGGAAGAGCATACTGAGGATACTGAGCCTCAAGATTACGCAATTCTACCATCATCATATCATATTCAAAGTCGGATATCTCCGGCTCGTCATTTGTATAATAAAGCTTTGCATGGCGCAAAAGTTCATTTGTTAAGTTTTCAATTCTTTTTTGAATTTCCATACTTTTCACATCCTATGTTTTATGTATTTATTTTATCAAATATATTCACATTTGTCCATCTTAAAGTAGAAACCCGTCAAGTGCCGATCCGAAAACTATTATTGCCGCGCAGACACAAAATGACAGTACATACT
>CAZOSH010000312.1:0-1642 GCA_964582395.1 uncultured Oscillospiraceae bacterium
AAAAGTCGGCTTAGTAACATTATCGTCATCTATTGATGATAGTTCAGTCACTCAAGAAGTATGGAACGCTCTTGAGAACGCCTCTGTTCAATACGGTTGTACCTATGAACATTGCAAAGCAGACGATCAAGAAACAGCTTTTGATTCAATTGCGTATCTGTACGAGCAAGGATGCAGAGTAATTATTGCTACCGAGTATTCCTTTTCAAGTGCTATTAAAACAGCCCAGAAAGAATATACTAGTTGCTTCTTTATTTGCATAGGCTTTACTCTTGCAAATCCAGCAGATAACACCATCAATATTTCGTTTTCAGAGCATGAAGCAGGATTTCTCGCAGGCGTTGCTGCCGCGTTAAAAATCCAAAGTGGAAAAGTTGGCGGCATATTCGGAATGGATATCCCCTCAGCAAGAAGATACAGCAGCGGTTTTTCATTCGGTATTTCTTATGCTAATCAGCAATTGGGAACTTCGGTTACGGCAGATGAGTCTGATATGATTTACATAGGTTCTTACAACGACCCCGACCTTGCAAAAAAATTAGCAAATGATCTGTACAATTCTGAGATAAAATGCATATTAACCGATGGCGGCAATACATCAAACGGAGTTTTACAATCAGCGAAATCACTTCGAAGTCAGTATCCCGATATTTGGGTGATTGGTACAAATACTGACATTTACCAAAATGGAATATTTATAGATAATTATTCTGTTGTTTTGACTTCCGCCATCAACAAATACAATATTGTAATCGATAATATTGTCGACACATACCTCAATGGTAGTATTGAAAGCGGCAAAATAATAAACTTTGGTATGCAGGAAAGCGCTATCGGTTTACCTGACAATAACCCCAATCTTTCTACTGATATCTCAGAAAAATGCAACGAGGTCATTAAACTCGTGAGAGAAGAAAAAATTATCATTCCCGATACTGAAAATCTTTTAAACTAAATCTATAGGGTGTTGCTAGCTTGCAACACCCTATTTTCATCCTCTTATTGCATTTATAGGTTTCATAGCCGCAGCTTTTACAGCGGGAAAAATACCAAACAGTGCTCCGCACACTGAAGACGCAATTATACCATATGCCGCAATTGTTCCATCAGCAGATAAAGCCATGCCAAATCTACTTGCAATAGAATCAAATAACAACGCACTTAATCCCCACCCTGCTATACCACCCATCAGGCAAATTATAACAGACTCAAAGAGAAACATCAGACAAATATCTTTCTTGGATGCTCCTAAAGATATATACACCCCGATTTCATATTTTCGTTGTTCCGCTTTATTTAGCATATTGCTCATAACGCCTATGCCTCCAACAACAAGTGCTATGGCGGCAAATGCGGCTGCCAATAGTGCCACGGTGTCAACAATTTTACTGAAGCTATCCATATAGATATCCAGATTTTTATAATTCATTGATATCCCTGTTTGATTACGAATTTTACTTTTTACACGTGAACTTACATCATCATAATCAAACCCATTTGAACATGAAATTGCAACCATATCAATTCCCGAAACCTTTACATACGGAATATATACAACTTCGGGTACATTTGTTCCAACAAGAGTCTGTATTCCCTTTTTTTGGGATTTAATAACACCTATAACTTCATACTTCTCATATAT
>CAZOSH010000313.1:0-1063 GCA_964582395.1 uncultured Oscillospiraceae bacterium
ATGGCTTTTACGGGAGAGTCGCTTAAATGAGCAAGATCTTGGTCGCAAAGAGCGGTGGTGTTTACAGTGCTGCTTCTGCTTTGCTTCTTAAGGAGCAGGGACACGAAGTATGTGGTGTTACGCTTATTCTAAATGGAAATTATGAAGAAGCTAAGTCGGCAAAACAGGTTGCTGACAGATTGGGAATAGATTTTTTTGAACTTGACTTGACCGTCGAGTTTAATAAGAATGTTATCGAGCCATTTATAGATTGCTATTGTAACGGCGGTACTCCTAATCCATGTATAAACTGCAACAAAACAATTAAGTTTGGCTTACTGTATGATGTAGCTGTTGCCCGCGGATTTGATGGATTGGCAACAGGGCATTATGCGCGTATTACTTGGGACGATGGGGAATCTGAGCCGCTTTTGCAGAAAGCGAGAGATCTGTCTAAGGATCAAAGTTATGTTCTTTATTCAGTAAATAGAGAGTATTTTAAGAATATTTATTTTCCATTGGGAAACTTTACCAAGGCTGAAGTTCGTGAACTTGCAAAAAATGCAGGTTTTACAAATGCCGGCAAGGCAGACAGTCAGGATATTTGCTTTATTAAAGATGGGGATTATGCATCATTTATAAATGGAAAACGCCCTGAATGTAATTGCCGCGGGGATTTTGTTGATACGAAAGGAAATATCCTAGGACAACATAAAGGAATAATCAATTATACGGTCGGACAAAGAAGGGGACTTGGCATAGCGTCCACAGCGCCTCTTTATGTATTGAAAAAGGATATGACAAATAACTCTGTTGTACTGGGCTTTGAAGAAGAACTTTATACACTAAAGTTTAGCGTACGCGATGTTAATATTCTTTGCCCATCCAAATGTAGTGGAGAAGTTTTGTGTACTGTTCGTACAAGGTATCATCAGAATGAAACAGAGTGTCTTGTCATATTTGATGGTGACGGAGCTTTTGTTACAACAAAAAATGCTATTAGAATGCCGGCATCGGGGCAGTCTGCGGTTTTTTATATTGACGATGTTGTTATTGCCGGAGGAGTAATTGACTGACGGAGAGT
>CAZOSH010000313.1:1073-1631 GCA_964582395.1 uncultured Oscillospiraceae bacterium
CCTTATAATCGGTGTTGAAGGGGTAGAAAAGCTTCAACGGTGTAAGGTTGCTCTTTTTGGAGTTGGCGGAGTTGGATCTTTTGCGGCTGAAGCATTGGCTCGCGCGGGAGTGGGAACTATTGCCTTGATCGATGGTGATAAGGTTGCAGTGACAAACCTTAACAGACAGCTTGTTGCTCTTGAAAGTACAATAGGCAAAGAAAAGGTTTCTGTAATGGCGGATCGTATCAGAGATATAAATTGCAACATAAAAGTAATTCCGTATTGTGAGTTTTACTCTGCTGATAATTCAGGTTTTATTGATCTGTCTGAATATGATTTTATTATTGATGCCATAGATTCTGTTCCGTCAAAATTGCATTTGATTGCAACGGCACAAGATAATAATATTCCCATCATCAGTTGTATGGGTACGGGAAATAGACTTGACCCCACTGCGCTTAAGGTGACAGACTTATTTAAGACAGAAGGCTGTCCTTTGGCAAGAAAAATGAGATATGAACTAAAGAAACGAGGAGTCAAGCATGTGTCGGTTGTTTTTTCAAATGAAACTCCTGT
>CAZOSH010000314.1:0-1621 GCA_964582395.1 uncultured Oscillospiraceae bacterium
AAAATCAAGACAGTTATGCTTGATGAAGCAGAAGAAGCTTTAGAACTTTTGCAAAAAAAGCATGAGACAACGCAAAGCGTTGCCAAAGGAAACAATTCTTGGATAGATGCATTCAAAGAATTTGAAAATATTGATGTTCTCAGACGAGAAGCAGTTGCTATGTTCGTTCGAAGTATTATTTTTAACTCAGACAGAAAGGTAGAAATAAACTTTGTGTATCATACCGAATTAGAAGAACTTAACAAGATTTCGGAAAACCTGAAATCAAGAAAATTGATTCGTTCTAAAGCTGTGTAAGGAGGGAACATAAAATGGCACGAAAAAGCAAGGAAACTATGCTTGCGGAAAAAGCCAAGCGTGAACAAATCAACAGCTTATACAGAACGGTTGCATATATCAGATTATCGAATGAAGATTTCAGACATAAGAGTAATGTAAATACACTTTATGATCAGGAACGATTTGTTTCTAATTACATTGACAATAGAGATGATTTGGTTTTATGTGATGTATTTCGTGATAATGGAGAATCTGGGTTGAGTTTTCAAAGACCTGGATTTGAAGCTATGATTAAAGGTATAAAAGACGGTAAGTATAACTGTGTTGTTGTCAAGGATCTCTCAAGATTTGGGAGAAATCATTTAGAGGCAGCTTATTATTTATACAAGTTTTTTCCGCAGTTTAAAACAAGGTTTATTGCGATAAATGATGATTACGATTCTTTGCAAGGAAATTCGGCACTTGAGGATATTTTGTTGCCTATAAAGAATCTGATTAATGAAAACTATGCCCGAGAAGCGTCCAGAAAAGTAGGAATAAGCAGACGGAATATTATGGACAAAGGGTTGTTCATATCTGCTTTTGCACCTTTTGGATATAAAAAGAGCGTAACAAAAGTCGGCAGACTTGATGTTGATGAAGAAGTAGCACCAATAGTCAGGCGCGTTTTTGATATGTTTGTGAATCAGGATATGTCAACAGTAGAAATAAGCAGACAGCTCAATGATGAAGGTGTAATATCTCCGGCACAGTATAAAACAATAAATGGGGTGTCAAAAAATAAGAAATGGGCTAATGCTGTATGGAGCACACATACTGTTAAAATTATGCTCAGTAATCCTTTGTACATTGGCTACCTCGTTCTTGGAAAAACAAGAATTGATATGTACCGAAATGAACCTTTGAGAATAACTAAACAAGAAGAACGGAATATTGTACCGAATGCGCATGAAGCTATTGTTTCAGATGAGCTTTTCGAGATGGCACAAAAGAAACTTGAAAGGAAGAAACGTGGACCAAGAGCTGACAAAAGAGATATTCCGTATGTGTTCAATAATCTTTATTGTGGTTGTTGTAATACGAAATTAGTGAAACAATACCGATTAGACAGCGCGGACAATGTAAAGGTGATATTTTACTCTTGTCCTTCGGACTCCAGAGGAAAGCAAACACATTGCAGCTTTAAGAAAATAAACCAAGATGAACTTTGTGAAGTTGTCTATAGTTCGTTGCGGTTATATATATGTATGGCTGTAAGAAACAAAAAAGTTTTTCTCAGCAAAAAGACGAAAACTCAAAAGGAGTACGAAGAGGATATCACCAGGTATACGCATATAATTGA
>CAZOSH010000315.1:0-1606 GCA_964582395.1 uncultured Oscillospiraceae bacterium
TTTTCTTTGAAAATCCGACAATAACCATTGCAATGAATGTCGCGCCATTTTGAAAATTCAGAATGGCACAGCCGCTTTTAGCGGCTGTCGAAACGCTTTCAGCGTTTTGACAAGCTACAATCGTTATAGATGTAAAGGAGGGATAATATGCTTCCCGAAAAAATGGTTGAGCTGGGCACTGCCCGTTCTGTTATAAGAGAGCTCTTTGAGTTCGGCAAAAAGCGCGCCGCCGAGGTGGGCGCGGAGAATGTTTTTGATTTCTCCATAGGCAATCCCAGCGTTCCGCCCCCTGAGGACGTCAATGAGATCGCCATTGATATACTTAAAAACCAGGATCCCGTGTTTATCCACGGCTACACCTCCGCACAGGGCGATGCGGGAGTGCGGCAGATGATCGCCGAGTCACTTAACCGCCGCTTTGGCGAAAGCTACGACAAGGACGATCTATATATGTCCACGGGCGCTGCTGCGGCGCTGACCTGCTGCTTTAACGGACTGTGCTGCGAGGGTGACGAGGTCATAGTTTTTGCGCCCTATTTCCCCGAATACAAGGTCTTTATTGAAAAGGCGGGGGCAAAAATGGTGCTTATCCCTGCGGAGATAGAAGGTTTTCAGATAGATTTTGATGCCTTTGAAAAGGCAATTTCTCCCAAGACAAAAGCGGTGTTGATAAATACCCCCAACAATCCATCGGGTGTGGTATATTCCAAAGAGACGGTCGAGAGGCTTGCACAAATACTCCGTGACAAATCAAAGGAATATGGACAGCCCATATACCTCATTTCCGACGAGCCCTATCGCGAGATAGTTTACGACGGCGCCGAGACCCCTTGGGTGCCCAAGTATTATGACAATACAATTGTGTGTTATTCCTTTAGCAAGTCGCTGTCCATGCCCGGCGGAAGAATCGGATATATTCTTGTTCCTCCCACGGTGGAAGACAACAAAACTGTTTATGCAGCCATTGCGGGTGCGGGAAGAAGTCTCGGTTATGTAAATGCCCCTGCGCTTTTCCAGTACATTGCCGCAAAGTGCTGTGATATGACGTCGGATTTGTCGGTTTATGAAAAGAACCGCCGTCTGCTTCTTGATTCTCTTCGTGAGATGGGCTTTTATTGCGTAGAGCCCAAGGGAACTTTCTATCTGTTCCCGAGATGCTTGGAAGAGGATGCCTTCGCATTCAGCGAAAGGGCAAAGGAGTTTAACTTGCTCCTTGTTCCCGGTGACGGCTTCGGTTGCCCCGGTCATTTTCGCCTTGCCTATTGCGTGCCCACCGAGCGCATCGAGCGGGCATTGCCTGCATTTAAAAAGCTTGCAGAAAGCTATAAGAAGTAAGTAGCGCGCCGATTGTCCACAATAACTGTGAGATCCCAACGGCAGAGCCGTTGATCCTTCGGATTTCGACTTCGTCCGCCCTTGTCATTCTGAGCGGAGTGCAACGGAGTCGAACTGCGTAGCAGCACCGAGAGAAGCGAGTGTGGAATCTTGGGCGGACTTCGCTCAGGATGACTTGCAGAAAGCTATAGAAAATAACAAAAAACAGACACCATCGGTGCATCTGTCAAGCAAAAGTAGACAAGAGAAAAAAGCATAATTTCAGAAGCCC
>CAZOSH010000316.1:0-1604 GCA_964582395.1 uncultured Oscillospiraceae bacterium
GAGCGGTTTGAGTTTTATTCCGCAGGCAACGAGACCAAACCACGAATAAACCCCGACGGAGTGCGGCTGATGAAAGCTCTTTACGGCATTGATATGGAAAAGGATCAATTCAGTAAGACTTTTGATAAAATACCTACTCCTGATGTTGCCATTTCAATGGGCTGTGAGGTCAAATGCCCATATATCGGAAGGGACTTTGACGAGGATTGGGGCTTGCCTGATCCCACAGGTAAAAGCGATGATGAGTTTATGACAGTGATAGAAACCATATCGGCAAAGGTTCTCGATCTTGCCAAAAAATACTGAATTGATTGTTCACTTTCTGTTCATTGAAAATCGACAGGTGTCGTGTTATTATACTTTATGTTAACGGACAGATAAAAAAGAACGGATGGTGAGTGGGATGTCAGGAGTTTTATTAAAAGAAAAAATATCTTCTGAGCAGAACATACAGCCAAATGAGGTTCCTGCTGTTGGTTATTTTATAGCGGCAGCAATCTTGGCAGTGGGTGTATATCTTTCGCAGCTGGTTCATTTGCTTGAAAAGCCGGTGTTTTCACATATTTATTACGGAAACCTCAATACAGCATTTTTCTATACTTTCGGCGCTGTTCTGATATTTGGGTACACAGTGATATTTCATATCATTTCAAAGAAAAAACTCTCGTTTTCGCCATTTGGTAAAAAGGGAAAAGAGATAAACATAAAACGGCGTGCAGTTTTGTATGTAATGACTGCTGTTCCGATCATTGCCACCGCCGCAGCATTAAACTTCCGCTTTAAGATAATCTATGAATTGGGTGAAAAAATAACGGGTATGACCCTTTTGGGAAATGCGGTCGGTTATTTATATGTAGCGGCAAAGCTTTTTGCTTTGGTGTATTTTACTGCTTTGGTTCAAAAGGGATTTGAAAGGCTCTTCGGTACGGATAAATTCCCCGTGGGAGGTATTGCCGCCGCAATTGTATTCGGGTTATTTGAGATACTCTTCGGCAATTCCTTATTTACGCCGCTGTATATTTTTCTTTATGTATACTTCGGACTTATTTATACGATCGCAAAAAAGAGATTTGGAACAACATACGCTTTATCAATGATGCTTTTTGTATTATGAAGATAATAAAGTTTTTACAAAAAAACCACATACCGTTCCTGTTTGCACTGGTCGCCGTGATAATCGAATATACGGCTGTGTTTGTAACCACGTCAAAACCTTATATCCGCAATCCATGGATATTTCTCAGCTTGATAGGTTTATTGACCGTGGCGCAGTTTTTCTTTCGCTCAGACAAAGTCCGTCATATTTTTTCTTCTGCGATCCTGACGATTTTGTTTGTCTGCGACTTGGTATTCATTGTCATCTATGAAATGACAGGAACCATCTTTGATTTTTCAATGCTTAACTTGCGCGGCGATGCTATGGCTATATTGGAAAGCGTCCCTATAAACTTTGCATATACCGTAGTAGGAGGGCTTGCTTTAAGTGGATTTATTGTTTTTTGCAGGGCGCTGAGTTTCAAGGAGGTTGCTGAAAGAAAATATGCCCGCAGGACTGCTGCCGCAGTTTTTGCGGCCGTTTTGATATGCCACGGAATTCTTGTTTG
>CAZOSH010000317.1:0-1567 GCA_964582395.1 uncultured Oscillospiraceae bacterium
GGGGTGCTGCAGCCGCTGATCTTTTGGGGAAAGAAACTCTCTCACAGAAGGAGAAATCGGCATGAATACACATAATGAATAATATTGGGACAGCTATTATAACAATCAAAATATCAAAACCATAGACAAAAGCGATGGTTGGCTTGACAAATACTCCGAATGGTTTCATGGCTGCAGCTCCGTTTTGGATTTAGGTTGCGGCACCGGCGCAAATATAGACGCACTTCTGCAAAAGTGCAGCAACGTATATGCGGCAGATTTCAGTACACCTGCAATCGAGCTTCTCAAGAAAAAGTATGAAGGCAAGCCGCTTTCTACCCATTGCTTTGATATGCGGAAGTCCTTTCCTTTCCCAAATGGTTCGTTTGGAATTGTAATAGCAGATCTATCCATACACTATTTTGGTATTTCGGAAACAAAATATATCCTCGAAGAGATAAGCCGCGTACTCACTCCCGGCGGCATCTTGCTGGCAAGGGTTCATTCAATCAAAAACCTCCCCGCCGAACATATCCCCACAGATGAAGATGGATTGGTTATTGCAAATGGATTTCAGCGAAAGTATTTTACCGTCAACGAAATCAGGTCACTACTTAAGGCTTGGCACATTCATTATTTAAACGAGGACACTGTGCATAGATTTTCAAAAGATAAACACATCATAGAGTTCGCAGCGGAGCAAAATTTTCAAACTAAGGCACAGTAACGGTATCGTATGCCTTCTCCCCCGAGGAGAAGGTGCCCCGAAGGGGCGGATGAGGGGCTGCCGCAAAGCAGCAATACATCGCTGTGCGATTATCGTACATTTTTATTCGCTTGCGCGAATCCCCTCATCAGTCGGCTTCGCCGCCAGCTTCCCCTCCAGGGGGAAGCTTTGCCTATTCGCACCATCATTGCAATTTATTCACCGAAGCTCTGCCAAGACGATAACTAACAACGGCGGCCTATTGGTTGATGAAATTTTCAACACAGAAGAAAATTGCTTTTTCCAAAGATATACCATCGTTATCCGATAATTGCTCATTTCCTCCCTTGTTAAAGGTAGAGGGGCGGATTGCGGTGGAGGGATTCAATTTGAGGTAAAAGGTAAAAAGCAATAGATAAGAAGTAAAGATAGATGCCACTTATTACTTATTCACTATTACTTCTTCCTTAATTATGAATCCCCCAGTCAGTTGTGCTGACAGCCCCCTTTAACAAGGGGGCGACCAATATACCGGCAAAAAACATTGAGCACCCGTGTTTCCACGGGTGCTCGTTATATTTATATGTATTTTATGCCTTATTCTGTGCGTCGACGAGGCCGGTGACGCCGTAGGTGGCGCGAAGCTTGGGCTTCTCTATCTTGCCGGTGGCGTTGCGGGGTACGGGAGCAAAAATCAGCTTGCGGGGGCGCTTATAGCGGGCAAGCTTGAGGCAGTAGGTGTTGATCTCGTCCTCGCTGCACTCCATGCCTTCCTCCACCTGAATGATGGCGGCGGCGATTTCGCCCTGTCGGGGGTCGGGCAGGCCAATAACGGCAACGTCCTTGACCTTGGGGTGGGCGTTGAGGAAGTCCTCGATCTGC
>CAZOSH010000318.1:0-1553 GCA_964582395.1 uncultured Oscillospiraceae bacterium
AAATGTACCCTTGTTGAGGTTCGGTTAATAAGAAATGAAAGGATAGCGTATGAAAAAAAGAATTGCTTTGCTTTTGGTAGCATGTATTATGGTTATTGCCATATTACCGTTGACAACATTTGCAGCAGTAGAAGATCCGATAACTCCCATGCTTGATAACACGAATACATTCAATGCTAATTTAAGCTTTAATGGTTCAACCGGTAATGTCACTATGACTATTATGGGTAAAAGTGGTGTATCCAACATAACTGCGGAAATAAAACTCTATTATAAGAATTCTACTGGTTCATGGATAGAAATTGATAAGGGGTGGGATTATAACGCAAATCAGATGTATTTGACTGTCATAGAATCTTTTTCGGGTGTTGCAGGGCGTGAATATAAGATTGAAGTATCAGCAACTCTAACCAAAAATGGAGTTACAGAGGATATTTCGACTACATCAACAGCGAAATGCCCGAGCACACCATAAATAACAAATAATAATATTTAGTTTTCTAAAATCAGGAAATGGAACTGTTATCGGAACTATGAATTAAATAAGATATATCATCACAATATTTTTACTTCTACCCAATACTTACCCTCTTGTTTTCTTTAGAGGTACTTCTGTATCAAAAATAATAATTACGCATAAATTTATATCTTCAGACCAAGCGACATTTGTTCAAACGAGTAACGCCGCTTGGTCTTTTTTATCACTTATTTTCTTATATGGTAAAAATTCTAAGCTTTTTTCGTGCAAACAACGATGTAACGACGTATATATAACAAAAACACATTGGAGGTACCCATATGATCATTTCCATAGACCACGGCAACAAACAAATCAAAACATTGAATCGCACGTTCACATCCGGTCTTCTGGAGCGTGATAGCCGCCCAGCATTCGGTGAAGACATCCTGTGCTATGAAGGCAAGTATTATACGCTTTCAGAAGAACGCATTCCGTATATGAGGGATAAGACAAAGGATAAGCGATTCTTCATTCTCACGCTCTTTGCGATCGCTTATGAAATCGAAGCAGCAGGAAAGTACACGTCGAACGGCACATTGGATATCAAGCTGAATGTAGGTCTTCCGCCGTCCCATTACTCCGGACTATACGAAAAGTATGAGAAATACTTTATGGGACCTAAGCATCCATTCAATTATACATTCCGAAATAAACCATACTCCATTTATATCTCTGAAGTAAATACCTATCCGCAGGCATATGCGGCGGCAATGACCGTATATAGTATGATCCGCGATGTGCCGCGTGCATTTGTGGTAGATATCGGTGGTTTCACTGCGGACTATCTGCTTCTCAAGAAAGGTAACGCTGATCTGTCCGTCTGTGATTCACTGGAAAACGGCGTAATCATTCTGTACAACGATATCATATCCAAGGTGAATTCGGATTTTGATATGCTGATTGACGAATCGGATATTGATTCCATCATCAAAGGCGAGAACCACGGTTTTCCTGACGAAATCGCTGCCCTCACGGAAAAAATGGCTGCGGATTTTGTTGACAAGCTCTTTGGCAGACTCCGTGAACGTATGAT
>CAZOSH010000319.1:0-1542 GCA_964582395.1 uncultured Oscillospiraceae bacterium
GAAATGCTGAAGCAATGATAGAACTGATCGGTGAATATGTGGATAAACGACTGGACGAGTATTTTGAAGTATTAAACAGTAGGCTGTGATTGGAGAATGAATATGGAAGTTGTTGTGGCAATAATAGCGGGGCTGTTTTCAATCTCGGTGGCTATTTTCGGAGCCGCCTTTATCAATGTAAACAACATTAAGTTACAAACCCGAAAGTTGAAAGAAGAACATTATGTTCGCTACATTGAAGCGAAAACGTTGTTAAGGCAATGCTTGCATATGAAGAAAAGGCTGTTGGCAAACAGTGCGATGAACACGATAAATACCTGACCAAACTTGTTGCCGAAATCCGTAAAGATTTGAGTATCAAGGACAAGTCTTTTCCCGGATATATTTAAAGGCAAGCAAGAAATAAAACAAGACTTACAAGTCAGAGTATTTGGCTTGTAATTAACGGAGATAGATTATGCAATTAGGTTGGATTGATTTTTCAAAATCAGAACGCAACAAAGTATTAAATGTGTTGGATATGTTATCTGAGGCGGGCACTCTTGACGAACTCGGCATTGCGCCGATACGTGATGGATTTGCAAACCGCTTTTTTCCCGGCACCTCGACTATCCAGACGAGAGCTAAATACTTTTTGTGTGTTCCTTATGCTTTTAAGGAAATAGAGCGTAGCGGTGAGACAAGCCCTAACCGTATGTTCAAGGCACTCAGCGCTATTGAAAAATCTTGTGGTGAATATTTTGTTGCAAGAGATCCGAAAGCAGATGGCATTATCGGTCGTCGGGCATTAAGCCTTGGCAATTGGGTAAAACGAGCTCCTACGGATTTGTATTGGGCTGGTCTGCGCCGTCTTGGTATCTTTGTTGGTGGGGAATTTTCTGTAGCCGAATATATCCGTTTTATGTGCGCTAATAATAATCAAAAAGGCACTCTTAAGAATCTTGGCAACCGCAACGATTCTGCTGACGAAAATGAATGTGATGATAACGACGCCGGTAAGTCCTTGTATAAGCGTTTCTGGAACATTCCTACTTATACGAGAAATTGGCAAGAGGGCTTAACCCTTGAACTGACACCATCGGAAGCAGAGTTTTTAAAAGAACAGGTGATCAAAACTTGTGGTGACACAATGTTTGCCTACATATTGCAAAACTCTTTTACGGACATTATCGAATTGAACGGTATTGAGGAATTGGAACACGGCTTTATTGAGCAGTTCCCTGAAAGCATTCAGGAGGACTATGCTGTTGCACGCTCTTTTTCGGATTTTGTATATGTGATGCGAGTTCTGTTTAATATCATTGTTTCTGACGGGCAAAACACAGAAGCAAATGACGAATGGAAACTTCTCGAACCCGATCTTGAAGAGTTTGCCAATATTGATATTGATGATATCTTTGAAAGATTGTCCCTTGCTGGTCATGCCGCTCTGCGCCATTTTTTAAAACAGGCGCAGGAATATATGCGCACTCGTGATATTGAGGCACTAAAAGAGTGTATCGTTAAACGCGAGGTGCATCTCAAGGGTGTAAATCGTGCTAA
>CAZOSH010000320.1:0-1537 GCA_964582395.1 uncultured Oscillospiraceae bacterium
TCCCCATCGTTTGTGAAATGTTCGCCATCTCTGATCCTCTGCTCTTCATCGGCATCTCCGCTTGTCTTGCAGGTGCAGTTTGCGGCGACCATTGCTCCCCCATCTCCGATACCACCATTATGTCCTCTGCAGGTGCAAGATGTGTACACGTCAACCACGTATCCACTCAGCTGCCCTACGCACTGACAGTTGCAAGCATCAGCTTTGTAATGTACCTTGTAGCAGGTCTGATCAGCGGCGCTCTCGGCTTCACTCTCACCGCTATTATCACCTTGGCTCTCGGTGCAGCTGCTATCGTTGGTCTGCTTCTTGTTATGAAAGCCCGTCAAGCAAAGGCATAATTAACCCAAACATAATACTAAAGCCACTCGGTTCTCCGAGTGGCTTTAGTATGTGTTTTCACAATCCGCGCATCCATTCGGGGCGAAGATTGGTCTTTCCTTGCAATGCGCTGTCGATCAAAGCAATCAGCTTTTGCTTGTCGCGGTTTAATGTGCCCGCCAAGGGCAGATAATTTGATGCATGATTGGCGCGGAATACGCTTCCCTCGCAGTCGCAATTCTGCAATATCAGTCTTGTTTCAGCCAATATCTCCTCGGCGGAAAGAAGAGTTATTTCTCCCCTTTGCACCATATCAAAAAGCGGAGTGCCTCTGTCCACCATAAGGGTAAGCAGACCGATATACTGTGGTTTCATAGCAGAAAGCACCTTGCCCGTGTCGATTGCGTGTTCTTTGGAACGCTCAATTCCACCCAAACCATTGATGGCTGTTACAGATATTGCAATGCCCGCTTTATGCAGCTTTTGGGATGCCTCAATTATATCGGCGGTTGCGCTGCCCTTTTTCATTATGTTCAGCACCTTGTCGCTACCCGATTCAAGGCCTATATAGACCATCTGAAGCCCCATTTGCCGAAGGCTAAGCAGCTCGTCATCGGTCTTGAGCAGAACGGTTTTCGGGGTGGCGTAGCTTGTGACCCGCTCACACTCGGGATAAAGGCTTTTTATACAATTGAAGATCTTTTCCCACCTATCCATAGGCTGAATAAGAGCATCTCCGTCGGCAATAAATATCCGCGGTACATTGCGATACCATTGCCGCGCAATGCGGAAATCGTCAAGCACATCCTCTATATCCCGCAGGCGGAATTGCTTTTCTTTATACATTCTGCAAAAAGCGCAGGTGTTATTGCTACAGCCTATGGTCGCTTGAATTATTAACGACCTCGCCTCGCTTGGCGGGCGGTAAACATCCCCTTCATATCGGATAATTTCCATAATCAAACCTCGCAAAGATCTTAATAAAGATGTTATATAAGGCTCTTGCCGTTATGGCAAGAGCCTCTTTTGTAAAAAAATCGGCAAAACCAAAAGCTTTTGCTAAGGAATCGTCACCTAACTACAATCCTCCCGTCAGCCAACGGCTGCCACCCTCCTTTGCACAAGGAGGGCTTTTCCATTTTGAATATTATCTTATTCCGTAATTTTCGATGATGTAATCCATATCCTTATCGCCCCTGCCGGAGAGGTTGACAAG
>CAZOSH010000321.1:0-1529 GCA_964582395.1 uncultured Oscillospiraceae bacterium
AATAATTATGAAAAAATATAAAATAGCCGTTGTCGGTGCTACAGGCGTCGTCGGAAGAAGCTTTTTGAAGGTTCTTGAAGAACGCAAGCTTCCCGCCGAGAGTTATACCCTTTTCGCCTCCCAGCGCAGTGCAGGCAGCACTGTTCGCTTTATGGGCGAAGACTACACCGTTCAGCTCTTGACCGAAGAGGCGATCTCTGCAGGCTTTGACATTGCTCTGTTCTCCGCAGGCGGCGAGACATCCAAGCACTATGCGCCCATCGCCGCAAAGAGCGGTTGCCTTGTTATAGACAACTCCTCCTGCTGGCGTATGAACCCCGATGTTCCCCTTGTAGTGCCCGAGGTCAACCCTCAGGATATTTTAAAGCACAAGGGAATCATCGCAAACCCCAACTGCTCTACCATTCAGGCAATGGTGGTCCTTTCCCCCATTCAGAAGAAGTATGGCATTAAGCGCGTTATCTATTCTACTTATCAGGCTGTTTCGGGCGCAGGTGCAGCAGGCATAAACGACCTTGATGAAGGCGCAAAGGCCTATGCCGCAGGCAAGGAAACACCCGCACCCAAAAAGTTTGATTATCCCATCTTCTGTAACTGTATTCCCCAGATAGATGTTTTTGACGAGGATGATTACACCAAGGAAGAGCTGAAGATGGTCAACGAGACCCGCAAGATCCTTGGCGTTCCCGATATGGCTGTCACCGCAACCTGCGTACGTGTTCCCGTATTTGCAAGCCACAGTGAAAGCATCAACCTGACCCTTGAAAACCCCTTTGAGATCGAGGATATCAAGGCTCTGCTGGCTTCCGCAGAAGGTGTCGTTCTCGTTGACGATGTTAAAAATAAGAAGTACCCCTTGGCAGCCGATGCCGCCGATAAGGACGAAGTTTTCGTTGGCAGAGTGCGTATCGACCGTTCCTGCGAAAACAGCCTGAATATGTGGTGTGTTGCCGACAACATCCGTAAGGGCGCAGCAACCAATGCAGTTCAGATCGCTCAGAAATACATCGAACTGATGAATAATTAATGCTAAAGGCTTGGCAGATCGCCAAGCCTTCTTTTTTGAAAAATGCCGCACAACAAAAGCTGTGCGGCATTGATTATTTAACTATTTATTTTACTATCTTACAAATAACAAGGAAATCATCAACTGTAGCATTATTAGCCGTCATGGCCTTTTCTGCAGCGATTGCCTTGTCACCGGGCAGGGTTACACGAGTCTCGGTATCACGGATATCTATCTTTGCAATATCCTCACGGCGCAGTCTGCAATTGCTTATCAGCGACTCGATGATATGCTCTTCGGTTATATCATGAGCAGAGCCTACATCTATTGAAAGCACCATAGGTTTGCCGTCGGAAGTTGTTTTTGCCTTGCCGGATCTTCCCGATCTTTTCTTTTCAGGAACAACACGCTTTTTATCCTCTTCCAGTTCGTCGATGCCTTCAAGGATGTATTCCTTCATCTGAATGCCGGTCTTTTCCTGAACATTTGCCATATCAAAGAACTCGCCGCTGCCTGCAATAAG
>CAZOSH010000322.1:0-1511 GCA_964582395.1 uncultured Oscillospiraceae bacterium
GCATATCAGGATATTCAGTGTTTTATGTTTATAAAATTACTGTGCTTTGATTTTCTTGAGCTGAGCAAATCTGGGCATACCATTTTCCCACTTAATATCGGGCTGTCCTTCAATGAGAGGAAGAACATAGGGGAAGAAGTCAGAAGATATTCCGGAGCCGTTATTTGTGATCCATTCAAGGGGAAACTTCTTTTCTGCATTTGCAACAACATCAAGATCAAGAAGAATGGGCTCGACCTTGTATCCTTCCGCGGCTTCAACGCGATGCAGGGCAACCATTTTATCGGTTTTGCCGCTGATTGCAGCTTTAACAGCTTCACAGCCCATGAGGAAGGACTCCTGAACGTCTGTCTTAGAGCCGCAATGTGCAGCGCAGCGCTGAAGCAGGGAAAGCTCTACAGGGCGAATCTTTGCGCCTGTTCTCTCCTGAATGAGACCTGCGAGATAAGCAGCAACGCCGCCCATCTGCTTATGACCAAAGGAGTCCTCTGCACTTGCATTTGCAGTAGCGTATTCAGCAATAAACTTTCCGTTAGCATCCTTTACGCCTTCGGAAACTGCTACAAAACAATTGCGTGTTTCTTTATAGATCTTTTCGACTTCATCAAGGAATGCTTCTGTGTCGAAAGGAACTTCGGGAAGATAGATAAGATCAGGACCTGTACCCTGAAGACCTGCTATTGCAGATGCAGCGGTGAGCCAACCTGCATTTCTGCCCATACATTCCATAACAAGAATTACACCTGTATCATAAACACGAGCATCACGGTAAAGCTCTGCAGAAGCTGTTGCAATAAACTTAGCTGCGCTGCCGAAACCAGGGCAGTGGTCTATACCGTAAAGATCATTATCAATTGTCTTAGGAACACCAATTACGCGGCATTCATAGCCCTGAGACAGAAGATATTTTGAGACTTTATTACATGTATCCATAGAGTCGTTTCCACCATTGTAGAAGAAATAGCGAACATCGTACTTTTTGAAAATCTCAAGAATACGCTTATAGTCGGTATCATCGATTGATGCGTCTTTGAGTTTGTAACGGCAAGAGCCCAATGCAGAAGAGGGAGTATTGAGCAAAAGTTCAAGCTCGGCAGGGTCTTCAAGACCGATATCAAAGAGTTCATCATTTAAAATACCCTTGATGCCATAGGAAGCACCAAGTACTCGAGTAATGCAGTCAGATTCAAGAGCGGTTCTAAATACTCCGTACGCGCTAGAGTTAATAACTGATGTGGGACCGCCGGACTGACCGAACAAACACGCACCTTTAAGTTGCATATGTTTATCCACCTTTCTATTTCTTTAAATCAAATTTCTAAAACATTCTATCATATTTTTTTTATAAAATCAACTCTATTATGCCTTGATTATCATACTATTTTGTGATATTATCTATTAGAAATATATTTAATTATGGAGGTTGTATCGATGGCACTCGTGTCAACAAAAGAAATGTTTGAAAAAGCCTATAAGGGCGGATATGCGATCGGCGCATTCAATGTAAATAA
>CAZOSH010000323.1:0-1500 GCA_964582395.1 uncultured Oscillospiraceae bacterium
GACAGAGCCGCCGGGCTGAGCAATATAGGAAACACCGCTGCGTGCAGCACGCTCAACATTATCACCAAAGGGGAAGAATGCATCGCTGCCAACGCTTGCGCCCTTGCGAGAGCGGAGATACTGTTTCTTCTCCTCAGCGGTGAAGGGCTCGGGACGGACACTAAAGAAGTTCTGCCAGATGCCGTCGGCAAGAAGGTCTTCTTCTGCCTGCTCGGACAGATAGATGTCTATTGCGTTGTCGCGCTCAGCTCTGCCTACACTGTCAAGGAAGGGCAGATTGAGGGTCTTTTCGTGCTGACGGAGATGCCACAGGTCTGCCTTGTTACCTGCAAGGCGGGTACAGTGAATTCTGGACTGCTGACCTGCACCGACACCGATCGCCTGACCGTCATATGCATAGCAGACCGAGTTGGACTGGGTGTATTTGAGGGTAATGAGAGAAATGATAAGGTCGCGAACCGCTTCTTCGGGAATGTCTTTGTTAGCGGTAACTACGTTCTGAAGCAGTTCGGGAGTGATGACCATATTATTTCTTCCCTGCTCAAAGGTGATGCCGTAAACGTGCTTCTTTTCCTGCACGGCGGGAATATAATCGGGGTCTATTTTTACAACATTGTAATTGCCGTTTTTCTTCTTTTTAAGTATTTCAAGGGCTTCATCGGTATAGCCGGGAGCGATAACGCCGTCGGAGACCTCGCGCTTGATGATACGGGCGGTGGTCTTGTCGCAAACATCGCTCAGTGCTATCCAGTCACCGAAGGAGGACATTCTGTCGGTGCCGCGGGCTCTTGCATATGCCAAAGCCAAGGGGGATTCATCCAGTCCCTTGATGTCGTCAACAAAGCAAGCCTTCTTCAGCGCATCGGACATAGGAAGACCAAGTGCTGCAGAGGTGGGGCTGACGTGCTTGAAAGATGTAGCGCAAGGAATACCGAAAGCAGCTTTCAGCTCCTTGACAAGCTGCCAACTGTTGAATGCATCAAGAAAGTTGATAAAGCCGGGTCTGCCGCAGAGTATTTCAATAGGCAGCTCCTCGCCGTTATCCATATATATCTTTGCGGGCTTCTGATTGGGGTTGCATCCGTATTTAAGTTCAAACTCTTTCATGTTTTCCACCTCAGACATTCTTATTTACTACTCTTGTTTCGCTTTCGCCGCTTGCAATGTCGATATAGCGGACAAAAAGTGATACCTTGTTATCCTGATTAAGGTTTTTCCAGATAAGATCAGTCAGCTCATCAATGGAAACATCGGGAAGCTCCAATGTTTTGGGCTCACCCTCAAAGGAAGGCAGGGGGCTTCCGTCGCCGTTATAGGTGTGGATAAACTTTGCCTTGCCCGCAATGGGATTGGAATAAGCATAGGTAAATCTCTCGCAGGAGCTGTCGTCGCCCTCGGCAGATTTAAGAATGGACATTGCGTAGTTCATATTTCCGTTTTCGCAATGGATGATACCCGAAATACGGGGGGTGAAGTTGGGCTTATCGTCCTCAAACTCAC